>CAZLKI010000337.1:0-3323 GCA_964560035.1 uncultured Synechococcus sp. | reverse complement strand
AGACTTTGGATGAAGCAATTACTATGGCGGTAAATTCTATTACTGACGAGAATGCCCTCAATTGGTTTAATCATTGTGGTCTATTTTTTGATCGATTGGGAAACTCATTCTGTAGCAAGTTTGATCGCAAAGTGCTATAGCAAGTGATTTTATGTGGATGGGAGTTTTTGAACTTGAGAGAAACTATACCTATTTGAAATCCAAGGTTTAAACTCCAAAGATGGCGATGATTTTGAGGTGTTATTAAAGCTTTAAGGATTTTGACAACTTTTTATTAAATTTTGACAGCTTGAGTTCAAAAGATCCGTGATAATAAGCTTTGGGATTATTGCAGGAGCTTGTATGTTTATAAAGTTAGAAAATTTAAGTGTGGCAGCAGATGCCAGATATGCCAACGATGAAGAATTAGCATTTATTGAGAGTTATATTCAGTCATACGATACGCGCAAACAAATTTACTTAAAACTCAAATCCTTAGAGCAAAAAATTGTCGAGCAAGTTCAAACTAAGCTGCGATCGCAAGATCCAAAACTTCTACAATATGGTACCGAAGATGTTTCGGAAAAATGGAAGCGAGATACACTACGGGTAATGCGTTATGTAGCGTTGACGGTATTAATTGATGACTCCAAAAATCTTGAGGAACAATTTTTAACTTGGTATCAGACAATCATGCAAGCATTTGGTGCTGAGCGCAGTTGTGATGCCACCTATAACACTATGCAACAGGTTATTAAGCAACTTTTAGATCCATCCGAAGCAGCCCTAGTTAGCCCAGTATTAGAGTTAAACCGTAGTTTGTTAGGGAAGAAATAATCATAAAATAATTACCCAATTGCCTTTCTGATATAGTAACAGTCTCGTTACTTAGGACGGAGTTAAGGGGTGGAACCCCATTGTGGGGCAACACCCTCCACTTATTTAAAATGTCTTAATTAGATAGGCTATGACTATAATTACGAGTTAATTATGAATAATCCCGAATCTTCAGAATTTCTGATGAATATTGATGCTCTCCAAAAAGCCTTGGGGCGATCGCGACCATCCCTATACCGCTATGCCAACACTGATACCGACCAGATCAATCTGCCCTACGATCCTAAAAGGCTAAATCCCGAACTGCGTCAAAATCGGAACGAGCCTTTGTTATTTCATCCGACCGAAGTATCGCGGTTTGCGAGGGATGTACTAAAGGTGCAGCAGGTGATTATTCAAGTCCAAGAATCACCGACAAATGCCACTAATCAAATTTTGCAAGAAATTCTGACTGAGCTTAAAGCCATTCATGCCCATTTAAAAAGTAATTGAAAATAATTAACTGGGATATCTACGTTTTGATCCTCAGTGCTGCGATAGATTATCTAATCGGCGATCCTAAAAACTTAATTCATCCCGTACAGATTATAGGCGGGGCGATCGCACAGTTTACATCGGTCACAATCAAAAGCTCCGATCGAAATATTAAAAAGCCTAGATTTTCTCCCGCGATGATGAAGATATTGGGTGTTGGACTGGGGATAAGCGTAATTGTCGGCAGTGCTGGGTGCAGTTGGTTGATTATTACCTTAGTCACGAACTTAGATTTTAGGTTGGGAATATTAATTTCTAGTGTTTTATTGGCGAGTTGCTTTGCAGGACGGAGTTTGAGAGCGGCAGCCGAGGATGTTTTAGCAGCTTTACCTCAAGATTCAACTTCATATTCATCTGCAAATTTATCCGTAAATCTATCTCAAAATTTAGAAGAAGCACGAACGCGATTAAGTCAATATGTGGGAAGGGATACAGAGAATTTATCTGAATCAGAAATTTTACGGGCAGTCTTGGAAACTATCAGCGAAAATGCGATTGATGGCGTGACGGCTCCTTTGTTTTATGCGGTATTAGGTTTTATATCTAGTTTTATCTTATTTCCTTACTTGGATTTAAGCGGTGGAGTTATGTTGGCGATCGCCTATAAAGCTTCTAGTACCTTAGATTCAATGGTGGGTTATCGAGATTCTCCTTATACCGATTTAGGCTGGTTTAGTGCTAAAACCGAAGATATTTTGACTTGGATTCCTTGTCGGCTGACAGTTTTAACTTTAGGACTAATTTCAGGAAAGCCTTTAGCAGTCTGGCGGATTTGTCAGCGGGATGCGATCGCCGATCCTAGTCCCAACTCAGGCTGGAGTGAATGTATTTATGCGGCAATTTTGGGCGTGCAAGTGGGTGGTGAAAATCAATATCGGGGCGTAGTTAAATTTAAACCTCTACTCGGTGATGATATCGATCCCATTACTCCTGCCAAGATTCAAGAAGCTTTGGGGTTAACTCGGACTTGCTGTTTGCTATGGTTAGGTTTGGGTACGATTTTAATCTTGATTTCAAACTAAATTTTAAATTAAATTTTAAACTTAGGACTTATGCAGAAGCTAAAATGAGATTGAGCCGATTAAACATAAGCGGAAGTAAATAAGAGAATGAAATTTAGCAAATTAGACTATTGCCAGTATCTCTTAAGCAGTCAGTTAAACTACACAATTACAAATTTAGTAGATCATAAATGAAGAATACAGCTATGACCAAATCAACCGCTACTTGAGAGCAGAAAGACTGACAGCAAGACTACTTTGGCACAATGCAGAGCCGACAATTGAGACAGACGAATCTGAATTCATCTATGTACTTTTTGATGATACCGTGCTAGACAAACGTTATGATCGGCAGATTGAGATGAGCCAAAAGGTAATACAGTGGCAACGTTTATGGCACAGTGCGAGGCATAGGTGTAGTCAACTATAGTGTTCCCTAATGTCAAGACAAAAAATAACCAGAGTTAAGATAGAAAGCTACATGAATATTTGCTCAGTACGGGATAAAAAGTTGTAAATAAGGCAGGAAGAGGGTTTCATGGAAATAACTACATAACCTGAAAACCCTGTGAAAATAATTATCCTATTAAAAAGAAGTCCTACGCCCACACTTAGGATGGCATGGAGCAAGATTAGCATTTATTTCTAATCGCACTATTCCTAGTCAAAACTATAAACCTAAGTGAATTAGCAGTTGGATTTATCTGCAGCAATTGCAAATTCGGAATGTTCATTTTGAACAGACAGAAGCGCAAAGATATGGGTGTGTCTCATTTGTCCTTTTCAAACAACATTACCCAATCCTTTTTCTAAGATACATACTTCTTTCGATCTGTTAAACCTGTGGAATATTCGAATCTTATTAAAAGAAGTTTCTATAGGAAACGCTGAAACGCTTACATAGCCTTGAATTTACAATTACTGCTAAGTTGAGCTATTACAATGCTTATAGCTCATAAGGATGTTTTATTG
>CAZLKI010000336.1:0-3332 GCA_964560035.1 uncultured Synechococcus sp. | reverse complement strand
TTTAACGAATTGCATTATGATAAATGTTAAATAGTATTACGAATGACTACTTAATTAGGCAATTACATGATTCAGACTTCATCTTTCAGTAAAACCGACTGGCAAAAGGGTTATAAATCGCTCAAAACCGAATATTCCTATTGGGTTGAAGATATTGAAGGTGAATTACCAAAATCTTTACAAGGCACTTTATTTCGGAATGGACCAGGTTTATTAGATGTAAATGGCGATCGCTACGGGCATCCTTTTGATGGTGATGGCATGATCTGTGGGATTACATTTACCGATGGTAAAGTCCATTTTGCGAATAGCTTTGTTAAAACTCCTGAATTTTTAGCCGAACAAGAAGCTGGAAAAATTCTTTACCGTGGTGTATTTGGCACGCAGAAACAGGGCGGGATTTTCCAAAATATCTTTGACCTTAAACTTAAGAATATTGCTAATACCAATGTGGTTTATCACGGGCATAAGTTATTGGCACTTTGGGAAGCAAGTCGTCCGTATAGTCTTAATCCTCAGACATTAGAAACCATTGGCATTGAAAACTTTGACGGCAAACTCCCCGCAGGTGAAGTATTTACAGCCCATCCTAAATTCGACCCAGTGACAGGCGATATGTATGCATTTGGGGTGGATGCAGGGCTGAAATCTACGATTAATCTCTATCGAGTCGATTCAAGCGGAACACTAGATAAATATGTAAAACAAAAAGTTGATGGATTTTGCTTCCTCCATGATTTTGCCATTACGCCCAACTATTCTATCTTTGCCCAAAACCCAGTTCAATTTAACCCTTTACCCTTTGTATTTGGACTCAAACCTGCGGCAACTTGTATCGATCTCCAGCCCAATACTCCGACTAAAATTCTATTGTTCGATCGCACGGGCAAACTTACTACTGTCGAAACCGATCCCTGCTTTATTTTTCATCATGGCAATGCCTACGAGCAAGACGGTGAGATTATTCTAGATTCTATTTGCTATCCCGATTACCCAACTTTAAAAGCAGGCACAGATTACCTAAATGTAGATTTTGATAGTGTAATTGCAGGGCAGTTCTGCCGATTTAAGATTGATTTAACTTCGGGCAATGCGACCAAGACTGTACTTCAAGATCGTTCCTGTGAATTTCCAGTGGTTAACCCTAATTATGTCGGACAAAATTATGAATATTGTTACATGGGGGCGATCGCCAATGATTCGGGTAATGCTCCACTGCAAGCGATTATCAAGTTAAACGTCAAAACTGGAACCCAACAAATTCATAGCTTTGCCCCTAGAGGTTTTATCGGCGAACCTACTTTTATTCCCGATCCAAATTCTACCCAAGAAGATCGAGGCTGGCTGGTGGTTTTAGTATTTGATGCTGCCTGCGATCGCACCGATATCGTAGTTTTAGATGCAAGTAATATCACTAATCCCCCCTTAGCGATCGTTCATCTCAAACACCATATCCCCTTTGGTTTACATGGCAATTTTACAAATGAAATTTGGCATCTTAGCGAGCAATCCTCATTCGTTAATTAAATACTTGGGATCCTGTCATAGTCTTCTGGCTCCACATCAGGAACCTTTACTAGGATAGCTTCATATTTTTCACGGCTACCTTTTTTTGCTCTTTCCTTTAAATAACTTTCTGTCATTAATGCTGAAAGCTTCTCTGCGATCGCAGTCGATATAAATTGATCGATAGAAATTCCATCACGACTTGCTAGGTCATACAAGCTTTTCTGTAGTGAGTTAGGAATTTGAACTTGAACGATACTCATGACAACTTTCCTATCAAGTGTAAAAACTCCGAAGGCTGAAGTAGCTGTATGCCAAACTGCTCAATGCCTGCAAAGTCTCGGGTATTGTATGTAATTATAATCTCACATCCTGCTTTGACTGCAAGTTCCAAGACCATCTCATCTTTTGGATCGCGTAGGAATGGTCGCAAAAGGAAGAAAATTTCGTGCTACAACCCCACGGCACAATAGAAATCAATTAGGTCTTCTACCTCTTCACGATTCAAGTAAAGGTTTGGCAAATGCCGCGGCAGGATCTCTGTATATTCCAAAACTAGAGGCACTGACAAATGTATGTCAAATTGCCCCATACCGATAAGTGCTAACAATTGAAATGCACTACCCCGTTTAGACCTCAATCCAGCAACAATGACATTAGTATCAATAACAACTTGGGGTAATAACATAGATAGATAAAGCTAATTAAGAATTTAATTTTACTCCTTGGCAAATTATTATTAGCCTAACGTCTAGCATCACTGGATATAGGTAGTCTATAGTAATTAATTGACTAATTTGAGAAGTTCTAGTGCATGCGTTTATATCAGCAATTACCATTTATTTGACTGACGCAAAATTCCTTCACGCTTAGCAAAAGCAAGATCTACTTGACCTAAAGCACCATCAAAGGGTCTACGGAGATAGCCAGGAATGTCATATACCTCATATCCTCTCTCATCCATAAAATCGATCACTTCCCGAAATATTGGCATACCAGGCACATCATCAAAAGAGAAAAGACTAACCTCCATGATAAATAGCTCTGTATTACCAAATAATGAGGTAGATCCTCTTAATGCCTCAAGCTCAAACCCTTGAATATCAAGCTTAACTAAGTCTGGAATACTCAAATTGCGTGATTCCAAGAGTGCATCAATAGTTACTATGTCAACCTCTCTCTGCTTGCCTGACTGAAGTAGATTTTCATCAACATCTGGAAGAAATGAAGAACCTGCTAAGTCATCCCAAATTGTTTGTACAAGCTTACCTTCCTTTGAGCCTGCACCAGCCTCTATCCATGAGATATCTTTAAAGTCAGAACATAGATCATCTAAAGACTTTCTCATTTCTGTTTGAGGTTCAATCAGGAAGAAACCAGCTTCTGGGAATACATCTTTTGCCATCCGAGTCCAGTCACCCCGATTTGCTCCAACATCAAGAACTAACTTTGGACTAAAGCCACGCGCTCTAATGTCTTCTAAAAATACTTTGAAGTTGCAAATAGGTCGCCTATCTGAGCCTGCAATGCCATCTATGGATGGAATTGGAACTATCTCATAGCCAATTGAGCGGAATATCTGTTTGACGAAATTTTTCATGCTTACTTATCCATACTAATTTAATTTCAAACTGCATTAAACCGATGATCTCAAAACCTTTAAAAAATGCATTAAACTTACCACCCTAACTAGGATTTAATCTTTTCTATGCCGTTGTCAAAAATATCGTAATAAATGGTTAAATATCCTGCCTTAAGGCTGCCATCCTTCCGAGCCTGTGCTAGTTTGCCCTTGAGACCGCGATTAGAATGCACGCTAAAAATTT
>CAZLKI010000335.1:0-3334 GCA_964560035.1 uncultured Synechococcus sp. | reverse complement strand
CCTGCATAAGAAGATTAAGGGGTTAACTTTACTTTGGTACTACTACTTGGTTTTCTGAAATTAAGCGGAGTAGATGTCGAGGATTTTGGCTACGTTGTATGCTCCGTTTTGGAGGTCGTAGAACTCGCTGCTTACCTGTTGGTAGAACTTGATTGCTAGGGCAATTATTACCAGTTCGGTAGTTGGGGCTTCGTAAACGAGTGCGGGTAATGAGATAGGTTCGCCTTTGGTAGCGATTTCGGACTGGGCTACGATGATGTCTTTGACCTGTAGGACTTCTGGGGAGATGTCGATGATTGCTGCTATGGCGATCGCGGCGGCGTGGGTGGTGCCTTCGGGACTGTATAAATCCTTTAGGGTTACGTCTCCATCGGTTAAGCTTTTGATGTCAATCGCAGTCTCGGTGGCTCCACTGGTGAAGTTGATTTTGATCGGGGCTACGGATAGGAAGTTGGCGTTGTTATTTAGCTCAAAGCCTTTAAGGACGGTTTTAGCTTCGGTATTCGACAAGATGCGCTTGCCGCGTTCGTTAGTGTCATCGAGAGCTATGCCTGAGCGAACTACTTGCAGCATTCGGGAACTGAGGTACTTGTCTCCAACATCGAGGACTCGTAGCGCATCGCGGATGACTTTGCCTTGTTTGGCGGCTACTGCAAATTCGGAGTTATTTTCTTTGGTGCGGCTAGAGGTGATGGTACGAGACTTGGCTGCCATTTTAGCGTTGCCGTCCTTGTCTATGGTTACGCCATCTAGTGTGCCTTGAAATTTGATTAAGCTGGTTACTTTTGCCATCGATCTGAGTGTGATATGGGACTGATCTGAACTATCCCTGAATCATCTCTGGATTTGCTCTGGATTACAACCACAAGTGATACCCCAGATAACGCATCACTTGTTGAATTACTTGGGGTATTACTTGTTGAATTTTAGTGCTTGCTGAGTTGGGTAATCTTCTCTAAAGCTAAAGGTGAAGGATGAGATTTACCATTTTCCCAACGGTTAATCGTGTTGAGCGTAACTCCTAATTCCATAGCGAACTGTTCTTGGGTCATCCCCAAGCGATAGCGCAGTTCTTTAATGTGTCTGGCGGTATGAGTAAGCACGGATAATTATTTAGATATACCTATATTTAGTGTATCTTAGCCTTATTTTACCAATTATGATACTAGGTGTATTGGCTTGAGTAGATAGATAGTTATTACATTACCAAGAAAAGGGAGTAGTTGAGAATTAAGGAAAAAGGAATTTATATTTTACTAATTAGTCCTAAAACTTTTTAACTTCTGGCTCTGCATAGCAAACCATCTGAAATTCACAATTTACTGACATCATTAGTGCATTCATGCTGTCTAAATTGGGAGCATTTTCACCCTTAAAATATCGCTGAACTTGAGCAAATTTACCTCGCTCATTAGTCTCGGTTATCTTTGCATATTCTTTGACAATCCTAGCCAGCCATTTATCTCCCCATAGAGCGATCGCTCTTTCTTTGATGGCTTGTATCTGCTTTTCAGTTAGCTCCTTATACTTTAATTTTTCCGACATATTACACAATTTGATTGTTATTCAGCTAACAGCATAGCCTAAAATTTTAACTAATTGTTTTCATTTCAGGTCAAGGCGGCTCTGCCGACTAAAATAGTTTGAAATAAGGCAGCTATGCTGCACAGGATAAATAAATCGGCTCTGCCGTCTGCTTTGAGGGCGGGTGGGTTGGGTAAGAAAAATCGGGCTTGTCCCGTCAATATCTCGATCCGTTTGGTTAGGGTTAGTATCCTCCCCTAATAGTATTTAATATTCGCTGCTGTGTATGATGGTCATTACCCTACGAGTGAGTTCTGGGTCGCTTGGGTCTTCGCTGCCATATTCTAAATCTAGGTCAAAGTAATCTATCTTCCAGAAATATCTTTCTCCTTGGATTTCAATACTACCAAAATCATGCTCTCTGTACGGGTCGTTGTCTTCGGTGAAGGTGTCAAAGGTGGTGATCGCTTTGATTAACTCCAGTACATTTTCTCTGGCTCCTTGTGTAAATTTCCAATCCCGATTAGGTGGTGCTTTGCGAAATTTATCATTTAGCTCGGCAATAGCGTTTTTAGTTTTGGTTTTCATTTATTTAATTCTGATGGAATAACTGCGATCGCCTAGTCGGGCAAATTCCAAAACTTCTCCTTTTTCTAGGGCTTCTCTAACTGCTATTCGATCAATTTCACGAGTCAGAAACCGATCTGGGATATGAAAGCCAATGCAATCATCCAGAATCATAGGAGCTTTTCCACCGTTCTTGGCTAGGGTTAACCGATACCGATCTGTTTCGATGGTCTTGAGTTCGTGAGCTTGGAAGAATCGCTGAAGGTTAGCTTTTAAGGCTTTGACCTTATTTTCATCAATCTGCGATCGCTTGCTGAGTCTGTTAGCTTCTGCCTTTCTAGCATCTGCTCTCGCCTGTAATTCTTGGATCAAGGCTGCATAGTTATCTAGCTTTTGGTCACGTTGGGCTTCAATATTTTCAAGCCAAAACCATCGGTCTATCAATCGATCCTGTGCTTCGGGATTGTCAAATAATTCTTCTAGTTGCTCTTCAAGTTCAATTAAATCTCTGGAAATTTGGATAAGTGTAGGCATAATAGTTAAATCCTTAATTGGGTGATGCCCTAGCCGTGCTACTAAACTTGACTAGGGCTTAATTAGTCTAGGCTGCGATGAGTGGCTGTTCTTGAATGCGCTGCTCTCTACGGTCACTGACTGGCAACATCTCACGGGTTCCGTTTGCATCTCCCAAGATTGGGTTAGTTTGCATAAATCCGATAATCTGGGTTAACTGCTTTTTCTCTTCTGGAGTTTTGCGCTGTCTCCAGTCAAACTTTACAGATTTGTATGGATCGCCTTTGCCGTTTTGATGACTTAGAAAAGAAAGGATAAAGATACCTTCTGCGGGTTCGCCATTTTCCATTAATCGGGTAATGGTTTGGGTAAATTGAGAGAGCGATCTAGTCTTGATATAGCTTACGCAGACTGTATTTGCTGGGAGAATCTTGCAGGTCGGCGCAGGAATGTAGAATATCTGTAGCCAGTCGGTTTGCTTAGTTTTGCCCAAGTCTCCAAAGAGTTGTTTAACTCCAATTATGGAGATTTCCATTGAGTTACCGAGAAATTCATCATCACCGATCGCTACTTGTCCAGCTTGGCAATTAAGCCTGACTGAGAATGGCTGCTGTGGGAGAAAAATAGAGTCTTTGGGTTTGGTTCCGAATACTGTTAATGACATAGTTTTATTGGTTGTTATTGTGTTTGTTAGTACCTGAGCTTTTAGAGACTTCACAGGCTTAGGTCA
>CAZLKI010000334.1:0-3342 GCA_964560035.1 uncultured Synechococcus sp. | reverse complement strand
GATTAGACTAGGACGCATAAATCATCAACAGATTATTTAGAGGTGGAATTAATTTTGAGAGATAATGATTTAACGATCGCTATTCAAGCGTGTCGCGAACTTAAGGATTGTGAATACAATTATTTTTTTAGGTGATCGCTCTCTAGTAATTTTCTCAAGTAATCCTCTCTAGTAATTCTCTAGGTATAATTCATTATTAATTCCCTAATATGAACACAAATTCTCCTTGGCAAATTCTCCCCTTAGTTGAACCTGAATCTTGGCTGATCGAAAAAGTTGGAACTCATGCCGCTCAACTCCTATGGCAACGAGGATTAAAGACGGAAGCGGAAATTCAAGCATTTCTCGATCCCAAATCTTATACTCCGACAAGTGCTTTCGCTTTTGGAGATGAGACGATCTGGGCAGTAACACGAGTTAAAGAAGCAAGGGAAAAAGGGCAAAAAGTTGCAATTTGGGGAGATTTTGATGCGGATGGAATTACGGCAACATCGGTATTGTGGGAGGGCTTAGGGCAATTTTTCACCCAGAACGAGCAGTTAGTTTATTACATTCCCAATCGTTTAACCGAATCTCATGGTTTATCCAGATCGGGCATAGATACGCTCAAAGACTGTCAGTTAATTATTACCTGCGATACTGGCAGCACTAGCCTTAAAGAAATTGAATATCTGCGATCGCTCTCTATCGATCTAATCATTACCGATCATCACACCTTACCCGCCGAACGTCCAAATGTCACGGCAATTATCAATCCCCGCTATTTAAGTAACGATCATCCTCTCTATCATCTTTCGGGCGTAGCGGTGGCATACAAGCTAATTGAAGCACTTTATGAATCACTGCCTAAAGTTCCCACTCAACCTTTATCAAATTTATTAGACTTAGTGGCGATCGGACTGGTGGCTGACCTAGTGCAGTTAAGTGGAGATTGTCGCTATTTGGCACAGATGGGAATAGAGGAACTCAAGAAGAAGAAAAGATTAGGAGTGAGGTTTTTATTAGAAGCTTGTAAAAAAGAAGGCGATCGCCCGACTGATATTAGTTTTGGGATTGCGCCTCGGATTAATTCTATCAGTCGGATTTGGGGAGATGTTTCCAAGTGCGTAGAAATGCTGACCAGTAATAATCCCGCTCATTGTCAAGAGTTGGTATCTTTAGCTGAAGAAGCGAATAATCAAAGAAAAGCATTACAAAAGAAAATACATTCCCAAGTTAAAGAACGGATTAACAGTATCGATCTTTCGACTTCACCAATTTTAGTTTTAGAAGATCTAGACTGGCATACAGGCATATTGGGAGTAGTGTCGGGGCAAATAGTACAGGAATATAACCGTCCAGTTATTCTATTAAATGTGGAGGGCGAAATAGTTAGGGGAAGCGCGCGATCGCCTCAAGGTATCGATCTTTATAGCTTAATTAAAGGGCAGGAGCATCTTCTTAATAGCTTTGGCGGTCATCCGTTTGCCGCAGGTTTGAGTTTGCCAATTGGGAATTTAGAACTATTCCGAGAATCTTTAATTCAGCGATTTTGGCATCAGTACGGAGATATTTCTTCTAAACCAATTACGGTCGATTTGACTCTCACTATTTCAGAATTAGGACAAGGATTATTTCGAGAACTGAAGCAGCTTGAACCCTATGGTATGGGTAATCCCGCCCCTAAGTTGTTAGTTAAAGATTGTCGCTTTAGCCACAAATATAATGCCAATATTAGAAATCGTAAGGGGCAAAAATTGCAATATCTAAAATCAGAATTTATCCTAGAAGATCCGACTGGTTCTATTAAAGGACATTGGTGGGATCGGAATATCGAGCAAATCCCCGATCGCCCCTGTGATGTGGTTTTAGAATTAGTGGATAACACCTATAAAGAAGATTATGAAGTTAGGATTATTAATATCTACACAGAATTACCCGAAATAAATGCGATCCCGACCCTAATTTGCGAGAATCAACTCAACGAGATTAAACCCACAGAAGCCTTAAACCCTAATCTCAGTGGTGAAGAACTCTGGACAACCCTAGTCGGGATCGCTAAATATCTCAGTCGGACGGGTCAAGCGATCTCTTATGCTCACATCCAACAGCAGTTAGGAATATCTAAACCAATTTTAGAGTTAGGGTTAGAAGCTCTAAAGCGATACGGCTGGCAGATTATCCAAAAGTCTGAGAATTTACAAATCAGTTATGCAAATAACCAAGAAATCCCAGACTATGAATCAGCACCTCTAGAAGTAGACTTTTTAATTAAGTTTGTGAATGAGTCGGTATTCAGACAAAAGTGGCGATCGCTCCTGCAACAAGCTTAATAATCTAGTAACCTAAAGGATCGAATAATTTCGCTGATGTTACCTTACTGACTTCTTTTACAGGAATAGTTGGAGCAGAAATAATAAAAATTGATTGTTGAGGTTTTTCGCGCACTAATTTCACAGGAAGGCGATCGATATTGGTAATTAGATCGTGATCCAAAGATTCATTTGCCACAATTAGTTGCCTTTCACTTTGTTTGAGGGTCTCTAATTTACGAAACTGTTGATCGAACTTCTTTTGTACGTGAACATTCCAACCATACACCGCACTAACACTTAAAAAGGATAAAGCTGTAAAGGCGATCGATAGCTTTTGTACCGAAACTAACCATTTGGAAATGGCACTATTAGAAATCGGAGTAATTGGAAGAGTTGTAACCTTAGTTCGGGCAATACCGAGACTAAATTCTGGTCGGCGATCGGATTGAATATTTGATTGAATATTATGTTGAATATTGTTAAGTGTATTTTTAGCAGTCATAATTATTCCAAGTCCAGCAATGCTCATAGTTTTAGCATCTTTTTTTAAAAATACAAACCTAAAATTAAAAGTATTAGTTAATTTCTTGGATTTCAGAGTTAAGCAACTATTTCAAACTGATTTTTATGTCCAAAAAAGAAAAACGTTTGGGAATTTGCTGAGTATTTTTAATCAATCCATAACGTCTAAATGCTATTGAGTCTAATTGGGGGATCGACAACCATAGATAATTTAATCAATTAGCTAACTCCACTGGGTGCGACCTTAATATAATACACTTATTAGGTAGCAACGGGAAAACCATACTGATTCAGCTTGTCCCAGAATTGATCCCAACGAGTCGAAGTTAAAATTAAAGCTCTTAAACTCAAAATAATGCTTGCTCCTTTTTCCTTCCAACGCATACCAGAACAACATAGTCTTTGCTTTATTAAAGTCTTGCAAGCTGCTTCTGTCACCCCAGAGCCTATCGGATAGTTTTTTTGTCGAAATTGAGCATACTTCATAGATGATTTCTAAAATAGGTGATAGAAGCTTGGAGCTTTT
>CAZLKI010000333.1:0-3376 GCA_964560035.1 uncultured Synechococcus sp. | reverse complement strand
CTGTAAGAATATTGATGTAATCTAATTTATGAGCGATCGCCCCGAACGATTCATACTGTAAACATCTAGATAAATTTTGGATACTCTTGCATCTTCAGGAGATTTAGGAAAAAACTTAACATTTAATCATATCAAACAGACTCCGATTACAGATAATTTACAAATAGATCGCGAATAGGTTATGAATATTGCTTTATTTGGCACGAGCGGCGACCCGCCGACTAAAGGACATCAAAAAATTTTACAGTGGTTAAGCGATCGCTACGATCTTTGTGCGGTGTGGGTATCGAATAATCCATTTAAATTGCATCAAACCGACTTAAAACATCGGGTAGAAATGATGCGGTTGTTAATTGCCGAGCTTAATCTTGCCTTGGGTTATGCACCAGTTCGCTCGCCCGATTGCGATCCAGATTACTTTAATATCCAACTCCATCCTGAAATTAGCAGTCCGCGCAGTTTGGTTACTCTGAATCATGCCCAACAAATTTGGCAAAATGCGGAATTTACCCTTGTAGTCGGCTCCGACCTGGTTTCACAGCTACCATCATGGTATAAAGCCGAAGAATTATTACAGCAAGTTAAAATTTTGGTCGTAGTGCGGGTGGGATATGGAGTTTCCGAGCAAAGTCTAGAGGAATTATATATTATGGGTGCTAAGGTGGCGATCGCCGATCTGGTAATTCCTGAAATCTCTTCTTCAAATTATCGTAAAAATGGTGACCTCTCAGGCATAATACCTTCAATCCAAGAATATATTCATCTTCATAATCTTTATCAAAATCTTTATAAGTGATCTGTACAAATGGGAGGAATTAAACAGAAGTATCCCCAATCTCATTCTCTAGCTCCAGCTTTAGCCCAATTTAAGGTAGGGGTTGATAATGTAATTTTCTCTGTGGATACCGATCGCAATCGGCTTTTAGTACTTTTAATCAAGCGTGATTCCGAACCTTTTCGCGATAGTTGGTGTTTGCCTGGAACTTTAGTGCGTCAAGGCGAATCTCTAGAAGCAGCAGCCTATCGAATCTTAGCCGAAAAAATTCGCGTTCAAAATCTTTATCTCGAACAGTTATTTACCTTCGATCCAGACACTTCTCTTGATACTTTTAAACGGAACGATCCTAAAACTTTAGATGGCAATCTTAGATATCTATCCGTAAGCTACTTTGCCCTAGCGCGTTTAGCCGAAGCCGAGTTAATTGCCGATGGGGTGAGTGGCATTGATTGGTATCCCGTTCAGCAGGTACCCCAGTTAGCCTTCAATCACAATCAAATCTTAGAATATGGACAGCGGCGGCTTTGCAATAAATTAGAATATAGCCCCGTTGCCTTTGACGTGCTGCCAGAGTTTTTTACCCTCGGCGATCTCTATCAACTTTACGCCGCAGTATTGGGAGACAATTTTTCAGATTATTCCAACTTTCGATCGCGCTTATTAAAGCTGGGATTTCTCCAAGAAACTGGGGATAAAACCTCCCGTGGGGCGGGTAGACCGGCAAGTTTATATCGATTTGATGCTAAAGCATTTGCACCATTCAAGGATAAACCCATGATTTTTATTTAGTGACGAAGCTTTTTAGATCTCGCATGTTGTGAGCTTAAAGCTTATTTACTAGAACATTGTAATAATCAATTAAGCGGAGACGGCGTGGAGTCAATTTTTGTAATTTAAGTTTGTTGGTATTATTCTCAAAATAATTACCTAGTTCAGATACTTCAACTAAATCTGTAGAGCCATCTTTTAGGTGAACGGTAAATTTAGGATCGCTATCACTTAAACTGATTGCCTCATTTTTTAGTAATTCAGGCATGGCTAAAAAACCTTATAACTTAAATATTAAGAGTACTAATTAGATATCTAATCTAGCACTACTTAAGGAAGACGATCGCCATAATCTTAAAATCTTAATTCTTCAAATATAGTTCTTCAAATAATAGTGAATCATCATCAAGCACCTCTACTCAAAGCGATCGCCCAGTACCTAAATATAGATCATGCGCCTTTTTATATGCCGGGTCACAAGCGAGGAGTGGGAATCGATCCAGAATTTGAGCAGATTTTAGGAAAAAATTTATTTCGTTTAGACCTACCCGAATTACCAAAATTAGATAAAGCCATTTCTGAAGCTGAAGCACTAGCTGCGGATGGATATGGGAGTTATCGCACTTGGTTTTTAGTAAACGGTTCTACCTCTGGAATTGCCGCGATGATGTTGGCTGTGGTTGGGATTGGGGATAAAATCTTAATCGGTCGAAATTGTCATAAAGCGGCGATCGCTGGGCTAGTTTTATGTGGAGCAACTCCGATTTATTTAGAAACTGATTACGATCCTAATCTCGATTTAGACAGTGGTGTTAGTCCAAATACTTTACAAACTGCTTTGGAAACTAATCCAGATGTTAAGGCAGTAATGTTGGTTAGCCCTAATTATTTTGGTATATGTGGTGAATTAGAAAAATTAGTAGCGATCGCCCATTCCTTTGATATTCCAATTTTAATTGATGGGGCACACGGGGGACATTTACGATTCCATGCAGATTTACCGATAGATGCGCTCAGTGCGGGGGCGGATGTGGTGGTGCATTCAATTCATAAAATGGGATCGAGCCTAACTCAGACGGCCATGTTACATATCCAAGGAACTAGAGTTAATAGCGATCGCCTGCATCAGTCCGTACAAATGCTGCAAACTACAAGCCCGAATATTTTACTTTTAACCTCTTTGGATGTGGCACGGCGGCAGATGGTATTACACGGTCGAGAGTTATTACAGCGAACTATTGATTTAAGTAATTGGGGGCGATCGCAAATCAATCAAATTCCTAACTTGTACTGCATTAATAATATTCCTAATCTCGATCCAACCAGGCTGACAGTCATGGTTAACAAGTTGGGAACGGGTTTTGATGTAGATGAAATTTTTTATTCTTCCTTAAATGTGATGGCTGAGATGCCGACTTTATCGCACTTAGTATTTGTAGTTTCCATTGGCAATACCTCAGCAGATATAGATAAATTAATTCATGCCTTTAATAATTTAGCCAATTCATCCCATCAATCGGTTCAGACAAAATTTCGATCCAAGTTGCCATTTCTGAATACCCCGATCGTTCCTCCCAAAACAATCCAAAAACTTACGCCGAGGGAAGCGTTTTTTCGCCCTAGTGCTACAATTCCCCTAATAAATGCGGCTGGATTTATCGCTACCGAATTGATTTCTCCCTATCCTCCGGGGATTCCTATTATTTGCCCCGGTGAAGAAATTACAAGTGAGATTATCGATTTTCTCCTATTAATTAAACAGTCAGGCGGAGTAATTGATGGTCTCAGCGATCGCACTATGGAAACTATTAAGGTCATTTGACACTCCTC
>CAZLKI010000332.1:0-3383 GCA_964560035.1 uncultured Synechococcus sp. | reverse complement strand
CCCTTCTAAACCAAAATTTGGAGATTTGTAATAAGTCTAGTAAGGATCATCAAGTCAGATATTTTTGACCCAGATACTAGAATATGACATATTTGGATTTTCGGACTCATTGTAAATATTGCTAAAATCATACCTAATGGCACGATAGAACCAATAGAGATAGAAGAATGCCGAAGGATTTAAAAACTAGAATTAAAGAGTCTATAGATTTTAGGTGAACTCCGTCATCTAGAGCAAGATAAGCGTGGAGTGGTTCACTTAAATGAATGTCTAACAGATGAAGAGTCTCGGGAACTATTAGTTTTGCTAATACCGATTCTATCCTAACTACTTGATCATGGAAATGATAGCTATAATATCTGAGTAATAAACTAGCTAAGATTTATGAATTGTTTCTTGAGTGTGGCGATCGCCCTAATATTAGTTCTAATCCCCATTACGAATTTCAATCTCAATAATTTTTTTAACAACGAAGCTCAAGCGGCGACCCAATCTCCCGAAATAATGTCACTAAATCCCCCTCAAATTACTAGTCAAATTACTGGTCAAATTACATCTCAACTCAAGCCCGAACCTAAATCTATCGATGCCAATTTAACAGATGGCGTAACTAAAACTGTTCTTAAAAATGGCTTGACCGTTCTAACCAAAGAAATTAATACCGCTCCTGTCGCCACCGTCCAAGTTTGGTATCGAGTAGGATCGCGTAATGAAAAGCCCGGTATTACGGGAATTTCGCACCAATTAGAGCATTTAATGTTTAAGGGCACAAAAGAACGCCCAATTCAGTTTGGCAGATTACTTAGTGCCTTAGGTAGTAGCTCTAATGCCTTTACTAGCTATGATATGACCGCTTATTTTGGTACGGTCAGTAGCGATAAAGTAGAATCACTATTGGTTTTAGAAGCAGATCGCATGGTCAACACCGTAGCAGGTGAAGCCGAATTAAAAAGTGAGCGCACTGTGGTTTTATCCGAATTAGATGGTGGCAACAATAATCCTAGTACGCGTTTGTATCGGCAGATGATGGCGGCGGCTTTTCCTAAAAGTACATATGGCGCACCTGTAATTGGCTACCGCAGTGATGTTATGGCATTTACCCCCGACCAAGTGCAGAAGTACTATCAAACCTACTATCGCCCTGATAACGCCACTTTGGTAGTTGTAGGTAATTTTAAGACTAAGGAGCTTTTGCAGAAAATCGAAAGTATTTTTGGGATCGTTCAAGCTCCAGCCGTTCCTAAATTTATTGAAGCCTCAGCCACTTATACTCCGCCTGCTTTTACGGGTAATCCCATCGTCCTAAGAGAGCCCGGAAGCGTAACTTTCTTACAAGCTATCTATCCAACCCTACCGCCAATTGGACATCCAGATATTGCGGCGATCGATGTTTTGGATACCGTATTGACCGCTGGAAAAAATTCACGATTGTATCAGGCATTAGAGCAAACTGGTTTGGTTAGTAGTGTCGGGGGTAATGCCTCAACTATGATCGATCCAGGTTGGTATATGTTTAGTGCTACTGCCGCTCAGGGTAAATCTTTAGAAGAAATCGACAAAGCTTTGTTAGCCGAAGTTACCAAACTCCAAACCAATGGGATTACACCTGCGGAATTGAGCCGATCGCAAACTCAGTTACAAACTAGCTACATTTTAGGCAATCGCGATGTCAGTTCCCAAGCCAGCCAATTAGGGTATAACCAAACCGTGGCATTAGATTATAAGTACAGCGATCGCTATTTAGAAGCAGTTAAGAAGGTGACGACTGCGGATGTTCAGAGAGTGGCAAAGCAGTATTTAAATCCCGAAAAGCGGATCTTAGGATTTTTTGAACCCACAAGTATCGTGGCAACGGCAAATACAGGGAATGCGACTAATACTCTAACTAACTACACCTCAGGTAAGCCGATCGATCCAGCCGAAGTCGCAAAGTATCTACCTAAAAATGCTACAAATACGACTGAATCAAGCCGTACTCCAGATCGCCCCGAAAAATTCAAATTTAATAACGGTTTAACCGTACTTTTACAAAGCGATCGCAGCAGCCCGACTGTGACTTTAGTAGGTGAAATCAAAGCAGGATCTGGATTTGATAGTGAAGATAAAGCAGGATTAGCGAGTCTTACCGCCCAAAACCTTTTAAATGGCACCAAAACTAAAACTGCCTTGGAGATCGCCTCTACGTTTGAAGATCGCGGTACTAATTTAGGATTTTCTGCCAGTCGCGAAGGGGTAAATTTATCCTCAGTGTTTTTAGCCTCAGATCTACCCGTGATTATCGAGCAATTGGGCGATGTTTTGCAAAATTCGACATTCCCCGAAAGCGAACTCGAACTCAGTCTCAAACGAAATTTGATTAGTCTCAAGTCTGAATTGGATAATCCTGGTAGCCTAGCGCGGCGGACTTTTCAACAAAAGCTATTTCCCAAAGGACACCCCTATAATGCCATTCGCACCGAAGCCAGTTTGAAAGCGATCGCCCGTCAAGATGTATTGAATTTTTATAAGTCTCAATATCAACCCGAAAATACGACTTTGACTTTACTCGGAGATTTCGATCCAAAAGTGGTGAAAGAGTTATTAACTAAAGAGTTTGGTAATTGGAAACCCGAAGCTAACAAGACAAGGCAATTAAAATATCCCTCGGTATCGCAGCCTAAGCCAGAAACTGCTCGACTATTTCTAAATGGCAAAACCCAAGCCGTAACTTTAATCGGACATCCCAGTATTACCCGCAGCGATCGCCGCTATTATGCCGCTATGATCCTCAATCAAGTTTTAGGAGGAGATACGCTTTCGAGCCGATTGGGAACCGAGCTTCGAGATCGCCAAGGACTTACCTATGGAGTTTATAGCTACTTTCAAACGGGACAAGGGGCAGGACAATTTGTGATTCAAATGCAAACCAATCCTCAAGATACCCAACGGGCGATCGCCAGTGCTGTAGAAATATTCAAGTCAGTGCAAGCTAAAGGCATTACCGCTTCGGAACTTACTGCTGCTAAAGCCAGTTTGATTAATAGTTTTCCTGTGGATATTTCCAAGCCTGAAAGTGTTGCCAGTGCAATTTTAAATGATGAAGTATTCGATCTACCCGTAGGAGATTTTTATCAGTTTCCCCGCCGCATTCAAGCTGTAACCCTAGATGAAGTTAACCGTGCTGCTAAGGAGTTGCTATATCCCGATAACCTAGTTGTAATTTCCGCTACTCCGCCAATTAAGTAGGATATTCACTAAAGATTACATCAGCTAAAGACTACATCACCTAAAGACTAAGCCAGCTAAAAACTGCTTGGACGTTCAATTCTAAATCGATACCTATAAGTATCTACCGTGTACACACAAGTCGAGAAATAGGCAAAATCCATCCGATAAAAATAGCC
>CAZLKI010000331.1:0-3395 GCA_964560035.1 uncultured Synechococcus sp. | reverse complement strand
AATAGCTCGGCGATCGCAGTTTGACTCTTCGCAATATCTTCTTTACTTTTATCAATCTGTTCGTTAAGTTTATTAAGTTCTTCGGAATTTCCGCTTAAATTTAATTGACTTTCTAGCTGGCGTTGTTTTAATTCTTTTTCTAATAATACCTGACGTTCAACGCCTAACCTGCCCTCAGATCCCATTTTTTGCTTACGAAACTCTAGCTGAGCGGTATTACCTAAAACTCTCTCAGCTTGAGCAGGATCGTTAATTCCGGGTAGTTGCACTATTAATTGGTCATCTCCACTTATTTGGACAGCAGCTTCCGAAACTCCCAATCCATTTATACGCTGCTCCACCACAAACTTAGCAGTTTCCATAATTCTAGGCGTGATCTGAGTTATGCCTTGCTTGGGGTTAGTTAAGGCTTGGAGTGTAAGTTGAGCCCCTCCGCGTAGATCTAATCCCAGTCGGGGCGGAGATTTGTAAATCCAAAAAACCGCAGTCAAAACAATTACTAAAATTACGGCAAGCAGACGAGTTTGTTTGGGCATCATTTATTCCTCATTACTTATTCCTATCAATTTTTTAATTCTTAAGTTAGATTTATTACATATTTCAGCTTCAAGCGGACAAAAAACAAATATAAAACCAAGACGGGGAACCCAATCCCTGCGAGCTTTTGTCTGTCGGTTTGTGGAGAACAGTAAGTTTAATTTCTCAAGTAAATTTCTCAAGCTAAAAATTTTAGGACGCATACGATCATAGCTTGTTTCAGGAATTAGGCTTAAAACTCTCTAAGAGGATCAATTAATTAACTACCTGTGAACTTAATTTACGTCTTATGTACTTTGCTTTACCAGCGTGCATCAACAGATATATGATCTTTCACCATATTCAATAACTTGGATTATTCCAATTCATTTAATTAACTTAATCAGAAGTTGCAATATTTAAGGAAAAACTCTATGTCGATCCTTAGCAATTTACTGGTTAAAACCCTGAAATCTTTAGCCTATAAACAAAGGTAAATCTATGCAAAGATTGTTTGCTCTCATTCTAGTATTAAGTCTATGGTTCGGATTTAGCGCAGTTCAACCTGCCTATGCTGCCGAATTATCTTTTGATGTTCTAACTCCTTGTAGTAGTTCCCAAGCTTTCAAGGATGTGATCGATAACGAAATCGATGGTTTCCAAACGCGTCTTGGTACCTTTGAGTCTAATAGTGGTCCTGCCAAGTATCTACAAGGTAAGATTATTGATGCTCAAGAGCGTTACACCAAGTATGCTAACTCCAGCCTATTATGTGGTATCGATGGACTACCTCATTTAATCACCGACGGTCAGTTCGATCATGCTGGCGAATTTATTATTCCTAGTTTGCTCTTCTTGTACATTGCTGGTTGGATTGGTTGGGTCGGTCGCGATTATGTTCGGGCTGTAAGGAAAAATCCAGCTACTGCAACTCAAAAAGAAATCGTAATTGATGTTCCTTTAGCTTTGCGGTTTATGCTCAGTGGCTTTACATGGCCCCTAGCAGCATTGAAAGAATTTGGCGATGGTTCGTTAGTTGCCTCCGAAAAAGAAGTCAGTGTATCCCCTCGTTAAGGAAAATTATCTATGAAAGACCTATCTAATTTTTTATCTTCAGCCCCTGTATTAGCAACCGTTTGGATGGTTGTTACCGCAGGAGCCTTGATTGAATTCAACCACTTATTGCCCGATTTATTGTTGTTTCCTTTCTAAACATTCAGTAGACATTCCGTAAAAAATTCTGTAAATAATTTGGAGATTTATCATGCGTGATTTTGTTTCCGCACCAGCATCAGGACCAGAAGATGGTAATCTTCTTACCCCTATTAATAGTTCTGCTTTCAGTAAGTTTTTAATTCAAAATCTACCTGCCTATCGTAAGGGGATGGAACCTCTAACTAGAGGACTAGAGATTGGTATGGCTCATGGATTTTTCCTATTCGGTCCTTTTGCCGTATTAGGTCCTTTGAGAGATTCCACGACGATCGCCCCCGAACTAGCAGGACTACTTGGAACAGTTGGATTGGTGTTGATCTTGACTATCTGTCTCGGACTTTACGCCTACAGCCAACCTCGTAATGACGATTGGATTGGTGGTGAAAAGGGTTGGGCACAATTTGCCTCTGGCTTTATGATCGGTGGTGGCGGTGGTGCTATTACTGCTTACTTTTTGACCACAAACCTAAGCTTATTAATGGCGGCACATACTTAGTCGTACTTAGTCGATACTCAGACAATTATTATTCGGTATTAGTTACGGGTTTAAGGCAGAGTAATCCAGAGCAATAATGTAAGAATCTGAAATAAATAGTAAACTTTGAGGGTGGGTAAAGTCCGCCCTTTTTTTTGTCAATTTTTCTAACTAATTTTTTCAGTTAATTTCTTGCAAGGAATCCCTTGTTGCCAAGTTGGGATATATTGATTTGCCCAATATGACTGGTATAGTTGTTTTTGGAAATCGCCTAAGTTGATTTAAAGATTGGAGCCAAGGTAAGCGATCGCGATCGGTTAAAGGAATTTCAAGGCTCATCTTTTCTATATTTGCTCTATATTTGCAGCGAGGTGAAAGTTATCAGCATCCGTGAATTGCCAATTTAGCGACTTTGCCAGCATTTTACCGATTGTAGTTTTGCCCGATCCAGAAACTCCCATGACGATAAACACCATTATGGAAATCATTAATCTAATTACTTACGTCTAGTTGCTTCTAAAAGTTTAGAAAAGTAGAAACTCGTGCTAGTCATGGCTTCGCGGGTTACCAAAAAATCAGCACGGGCAAGCATATTTCTAAGCTCAGATTCGGAATGCAAATAGGCACGGGTAGCTTTACTGGCACCGGGGAAAAATTCGCCCACTTTTTTCAGCCAGTCTAAATAGGGAGTTGAAGGCGCAAAGCTAAGAATTAATTTTGATTTTGCTAAAGATCCTAGATGCTCGATCATTGGTTCCACTTCTGTCAAAGGATAGTGAATCAAAACATCCAAACAAATTACGATGTCATATTCGCCTGTGATGAATTCTAGATCGCTGACACTGAAACTGGGATTATGAGAATCCGTGGCGCGGCTTTTTGCTTCGCTTACCATTTTTTCGGAGATATCGCTGCCATAGACTTCAGCCCCCGCGATCGCCAAGGGAAAGCTTAAACTACCGACCCCACAGCCCGCATCACAAATTTTAGAATTAGTTAAATTCCCATCAGCTTTTAGCCAATCAATAACTTTATCTACAGTCTGCTGATGTCCCGTACGAATATCTTTTTGGACTTTGCTAACTTCGCCAGTGCCATAAATCCGCCGCCAGCGATCGAATCCGACAGAATTAAAGTAATTACGAACGGTATCTTTTTCAGTATTTATCATAATTATAAATTCTTATAT
>CAZLKI010000330.1:0-3398 GCA_964560035.1 uncultured Synechococcus sp. | reverse complement strand
GAACTGGTCTAATTACCGTAATTTATAGAAAAAAAATAAGTTTCTATGGTATTTTAGTAGGTGGCTTTGAGCCAGCAACAATTAGTAGCCATCACTCACATAAGTCTGAAGCGGTTTAATTATCAGTGCTGCGAGTCACTAAATAAAGATTTTAAAGTTAAGTTAGAGGTTTGTCTGTATCATGTCAATTCGTCTTTACGTTGGCAATCTGCCAGCAGAACTAGATCGTGAAGGATTAGAAAAAGTTTTTAGTGAATCTGGAGATTCCATTTCTTTGAAGATTATTAGCGATACAAAAACTGGTAAATGCCGAGGGTTTGGGTTCGTCACAGTGGAAACTCCTGAAGCTGCTACAACTGTAATCGAAAAGTTTAATGGCTATGACTTTAATGGAGCACTTCTAAAATTGGAAGAAGCTCTTCCTCGTACTAAAGGTCAATCTAAAACTTCTGAGGATTCTGATGGAAATGATGAGCCTTCCGAAACTCCTAAACCTAGTAGTCCCATTCCCAAAGCCGCCAAACAAACTACCAATCAAAATAGTGGGCAAAATAGCGGACAAAACAGTAAGTCTCGGCGTTCCAATGGCTCTAACAATCGCACTTCTATACCTCAATCTTCTACCTCTGATGAGCCTCATCAACCCGATCCACGCTGGGCAGCCGACTTAGAAAGATTTAAGCAGCAGCTTTTAGCATCTCAATCCGTTAATTAACTCGTCCTAACTTTGGATTGCTAATCTTGGATTGGTAAAAATATAGTTAAAATTTCTTCATCGTATACAGTTGAAGTTGGATGTAGCTTAATTGTTAACTTCCCACCCATCAATTGAAATAGGGTTTTACTTATCACTAAGCTCAAACTCAATGCCCCCGTCTCTGGCTGTAGCATTAGCCACTGACCTACGTTTTTATGACTTGAAGAGTTCGTTGTATTCTCCATCTGAGATTTAAATTTTAGCTTGATATATTTTCCAGCGATAGTTGTTTCAATCTTAATATGACTATCAGTGGGTAAGTTGCGAGTCAGTCTGTCAACTATATTATTAAGTAATTGAGCTAAAAGTTGTCCGTTACTAACAATTATTGGTACAAAGTCCAGAGTCTCAACAGTGAGAGTTAGCTGGCGACGTTGCGCCTGTTTTTGCCAATGGTCTAAGCTATTTTGTAGGATTTCAATTAAGTTTGTAGGCTCGATCGCTATTGCTTTTGGGTTTAGTTTGACAATTTCAAAAATTAAGTTAAATCTAGCGATTTGATCTTGACATTCAAAATCAATTTTTTCTAAGCGATAACGAACTTGCTGGGTTATATCCTGTCTGCGGAGGATAGATTTTACTAATGTCCTAATCGTAGTTAATGGAGTTTTAACCTCGTGCGCGATCGCCATAATTGTATCGACTTCTTTAATTTCTGGAATTGGTAGTTCTTGTGGAAATGCTTGAGTAAACAGCACCAAAACAAACTTACTCATAATCTCGTACGAAGGAACTACAAGTGAAAAATTATGAAGCTTTTGATTCAGTATTTCTACTTGTAAAGGATTGGATATAAACTGCTTTAGCAATTCCAAAGCTAAACCAATTGGCTGGGGATGTAAAGAAAATAGGAATTTGTGATCGCCAGAAATAAATATAGTCGCGAACTTAGCAGTTATAGAGATTAAAAACCACTTATTAGTACAGGAATCAAGCTCATCTAATTTAACTATGTGTGTTTCTCGAACTGATAGAAATGTTGGAGGAGATAAATATGCGGGGCTAGAAGTAAAAAACCAAGCCTGAGTTGATAAATCTCGACTTAAACTGCTGGACAAAACTTGTGAAGAATTAGTAAAAAAAACGCTCCCATACCCTAAATTATCCGATCCAGACTCAGCCCAAACCTGTTTCAACATGGAGATCGCTTTAAACCAGTATTCTTGGGAGGATGTTTGATAAAGCTTTTCAACAAACTGATTTTCTTCAAGAGATTCATACAGAGTTTTATTAGGCATTTATTTGGGGTCTAACATTAGTAGAGTCAAACGCTGAACTCTTAAAATCAGTTTACACTCTACTCTATAGTCTCAATTATTGGTTCAATTAAAGACCCAATTATAAGTGCAATTAATTTTGATGGATAGAAATATAACGATTTTTATCAATGCTCAACCAGCCATCTGCTTGGAGGTCTTTCAACGCTCTAGTAACAGTAACGCGGGTGCTACTGATTGCATTAGCTAGATGCTGATGGGTCAGCCTAATATTTAAGCGAATACCATTAGGTGTGTCTTGACCGACCTCATTTTTTAGAAGTAAAAGTAATTGACGTAATCGGTCTTCAACTCGTCTATTATTGACTACCGAAAGCAAGGCTTCAGTTTGTTGTAATCGGCGAGTAAGGTGCTTAAATATGCCCTGAGCCAAAACAGAAGATTGCTCTACTTCAGTCATTGTCAATCGCATCAGATCGACATCAGATAAAGCGATCGCTTGGTAAGGATTTAAAATTGTCAGTGGTAACCCGAAGGGCATAGAAGTTCCTACAACTCCCAAAATCACTTCTACGCCATTAGAATGAATAGTATTGAGTTGAACTACTCCGCGACAGACAATCCAAAGTTCTTGAGGGTACATAGGAATTTCTTGACCATTTGGATATGGGTATAAATTTCTTCCTCGATAAACATTTTCTAAAAATCTTCGCCAGTCTTTTTGAAAATAGGTTTCGGTGTTAGTAGAATTAGTTAAATAGGTCATATTTCTAAAGCTTTAAATCATAACTCTTTAGAATCTTAAATCCCTTCTTTTAAGTTAAGGTTAAGGTGTCTGAGACTACAATTAAAAAGCTTACTAACTTTGGTAGTGGCTAGGCGATTGCAAATAAGTCAAGAATTATTAAGACTGAATTCTAACTTGAGACTTTACTTATTTCGACTACTATTCGCTATAGAAATAAAAGAACTATAGCTAAGAAAATGTTCGCTTGTATATTGTTTGAAGGTTTTCTTGCTCTTCAGTATAGCTTTGACGTTTAATCGCTCTTAGCCGATTCTCCACCAACATCTTGGCATCAGATCTAGTTACAGGATCGAACTGCAAGCCCGTAGAGTTTTGAATAATTAGAAAAAACAGTCGTTGGGCGTAGAGAGTAGTAAAAAGGCTTCTTTGCTCATCTACAAGGCATACACGAGACAGTAAGCCAAAAGTAGGATGGTTAAGATATGTTTCGGACATCTAATATTATAATCTTTGTATCATTTTAAGAATATGAGTTATTTTAATTAATAATCGTATTAATTGCATTAATCATTACCGTTCCCAACATGTTAGTAGTTACTAAATGCTTTGAACTGAAATTTGATGGGCCGAGATGGATTTGAACCAACGTAGCTTACGCAGCGGATTTACAGTCCGC
>CAZLKI010000329.1:0-3402 GCA_964560035.1 uncultured Synechococcus sp. | reverse complement strand
TTTTTAGGCGATACCCCATCCGATTTAATACTCTGCCAATAGTCTCTCTGGTTACGAGTTCTTTATAACCTTTTTCTTGCATTAGTGCCTCTCGTACTCCTCTGGCTGTGATTTGCGTGTAATAATGTGTCGATTTCATCTTTGGGTCTGCTTGACTCTTTTCATCTACTATTGACCGAATATCTGCCTCTAGGTTTGGTAGCTTCTCTTCACTTTTCCCTTGCTCTGTAGTTATCTATGCATATTATCCCTGTCCTGCGTTCGTGGATGCCTAGTTCTATACTTTTTCGATTCCATCCCACAACCGTTTCTCCTTTTCGGGCACTCCCGCCAAAGTAGTCTTCTATGACTTTGGCGATGAAATCCCTCTTCTTATTTCCTGTTAGCTTCTTGGCTGCATCTTTGAAGGTTGACTTTACTTCTTCTGTTAGCATTTTTGGTCACTTATAGACTACGTTCTCTATAATAACTGGTATTTTATTAATCCCCTAGTCCCTTACATGGCAACAAGCCCATTTATTATTCTCATTCCAGCCTTGGCAGAGGGCTTCAAATATTTTCCCTAAAATCAATTCTGTAAAATCTCAGGTAAAATGGCTTCAACCACAATAAATGGGCTATGCAAATCCAAATTCCTGTCCAGTTGCAAAAAGCAATGGGAGAGTTGCCACCAATTCTCCCATTTAACGAATCTCTTCCTACACCACCACTACCACCAAAGCCATTAAATCTGATTCGAGATGCGATCGTTATCACTGGATTAATGATTCTTGTGGGATATATCTACATTAAGTTGCAACCACTTCCCCAACCTATGGTGAAAGATCTTTTATCATTACTTGTAATGCTTTTTTTACCACTTATCAACTTTCTTATTTTAGGATTTAAAATCCTACTTCTCGCTGGCTTATTTCTAATTCTGGGACCAATATACAAAATCTATCAGAGCCGACTACGGGATCATTCCGTACTTACTGAATCCTATTTTGAATTACTCGAATCCTATTCCCTTAAACAAAGTGAGTATAAGCAGAAGATTTTCCTCTCCCAGACCAGCGATCGCCTCCGAGAATTTCGCTCCCCTAGAATCCTAGAAATTTTAAGATCTACAAATACGCAAATCATTCAAGAAATCCCAGTTGGAGCTACCCCAGAATCGGAATTAGTAATTACAGATAAGATTAAAAATGAGCCATTTATATTTTCTAAGAGCTTGAAGAGAAGCCTAAAAGATAATCTGCATCAGGGTATTACTGTTCAAATCCCAGGATTCAATTATATATTTAGCCCCGATCTTACCTATATAAATCCCGATACTAATCTCCACCTAGCGATCGCTATTTCTGAACAATCAGGTAAAAATTCAGACAAAAATATTAAGGAACAACAAAATATCTGCCATACATTCTTACTCAAATCAGGTTGGATTGTGGCTAACCTTAATCCTAATGAGGTTTTAGATCGTCCCGATCAGTGCGCGCAGGCAATTACTAATTTAATTCAAGAATTATCCTGTGAACCTAAACCTCTACTCCCACAGATAGCGAATCGATTATAGGGGATTAGATTAGATGTTTAACTGTCTTTTAGCTTCAAATAAGGCGATCGCCACACTCACGGATAAATTCAAACTCCGTATTTGGGATGTTCCATGGGAATTGAGACTACAATATTTCGATCTAAGACTGCTCGAGGTAGCCCAAAAGCTTCACTGCCAAACAGCAAACAATCGTCTTCGTTGAACTCAAAATCACGAGATTCTGAGTCCCTCAAGCTTCAAAACAAACCCGTTGATGAGAGTTAAGTTTAGTGAGAGTTGAAATGGAGTTACGATCCTATTCCCAATCCAGTTATCCTTGTAAACATTCTGCTAATTTTAGAATGGCTCTTATTAGCTATTGCGGCGATCGCTTTGATTGTCGTGGCGGGACTCAATCATGGTTCTAATTTCTGGTTCAACAGTTTGGGATTAATCCTATTAGCAGGAATGGGATTGTATTTTCCCGAAAAATTGCGGGATAAATGGCTGTACACAACTTCAGAATTTGTCATAGTTTTGTTGCTGGTTTTTAGCTTGGGATTTCCCCTACCTGCGATTTTGTTTGTAGTGATGGTAATTCGCAATTGTGTTTTATTTGCCGATGAAGATCTCCTTCAACGTTCGACAATCACCGTCATTTGTTTTGTTGCTTGCCTAGTTTCTCAAAGTTTGCGCTTATGGTAAGGGCATTTTGTTTTCGCGATCGCTCTAAATCAAATTGGCTTAGTTTGGATAGGTTTATTGATTGTATTTGGCTTGGTAATTTTGTTTCTTCAGCTTTTAGTAGATGCGGTTTTAGCCCAAAAGCAAAGTCAGGATCGGCTACGTGAATATGCCCTGCAAATTGAAGAACTTGCTACCCTTCAAGAACGCAATCGCATCGCCCGTGATATTCATGATTCTTTAGGACATTCGCTGACGATTTTTAATATTCACCTCGAAGCCGCTTTAAGACTTATTTATTCCGAACCAACCGAAGCGGAAGCCCTTTTACTCGAAGTAAAACAAATTAGCAAGCAATCTCTACAAGAAGTTCGCGAATCGGTGATGATGCTGAGAGCAGATCGCTTACAAGGGAAGTCTTTATTTGAGGCGATCGCAATATTAGTTAAGGAATTTCAAAGAACCACTGGAATTATTCCCCAGTATAAATTTGAGGTATTTCCAGAGTGTTCATTTGACAATTTATCTAAAGATTTATCCGATTCTCAAAAATCTACAATCTATCGTCTAGTTCAAGAGAGCTTAACTAACATCTACAAGCATTCTGCCGCTTCTGAAGTTGAGATTACCATTCAAGCTATATTAAAGGAGCCAGGAAAAGAAATTAAAGTTTGGATAAAAGATAATGGTAGAGGATTCAATCTAAATCAACATACTTGTGGATTTGGACTGCAAGGGATGAAAGAGAGAACTTCAGCGATCTCGGGAGATCTTAAGATTAAAACCGCTCCAAATCAGGGCTGTGAAATTTACGCTAGCTTTCCAATAAATCCTCTCTCGTAACTTTAAATAAAGATTAGATAACTAAAATGATTCGGATTTTACTCACAGACGATCAAAGCTTAATTCGCCGTGGGTTGAGAGCATTACTTAAAACCGATCCAGAATTGGAAGTAATTGGCGAAGCCGAAAATGGGATAGAGTCCGTGTCCCTAGCCGACACCTTACAGCCAGATCTGGTAATTATGGATATCCGTATGCCTGTAATGGATGGAGTGGAAGCAACACGGGAAATTTGTCAAAGATGCCCTCAGATCAAAGTTTTGGTTTTAACTACTTTTGACGATCGCGAATATGTAACCCAAGCATTGCGATCGGGAGCATCGGGTTATTTGCTTAAAGATACTCCTTTTGAAGAG
>CAZLKI010000328.1:0-3420 GCA_964560035.1 uncultured Synechococcus sp. | reverse complement strand
CTTTCTCATTATCCATCCAGTACCGCAAAGCTTTGTTACGACAAAACAGAGTAGTCCGAATTGCCTCATCTATTGATGCGTACTGGTCTGTTTTACCTTTTAACTTAGCTTCTAGGACTAACATGGTTAAATTAAATCTTAGGTAATCTAGTTTAATTTAAGATTGGCTTTGTTAGCTATTAAATTAGAATATAAAGCCGTTCTAAAGAACGGGGTTTTAAACCTAATTTTCCGATAAATCACTTATATTTAACGCCAAGAGACCCTAGGTAGGATTTGATTACGATCGATACGATCGCTATACTTAACTGCAAAATTTAACAAAGAATCTAATAGAGCATCAGAAAGATAGTGAGGCTTGAGTCCCAGATCTAGCAAATTAGTGTTTTTAGCGTTGAAATAATGTTCTTCTTTTTCTACACGGGGATTGTCAATATGGTTAATTTCCACTTTCATCCCGATCGCCGCACCTGCTTTTTGTACCATTAATGCCAAATCACCAACGGAAAATAGTTCGGTAAACTGGTTAAATACTCTAAACTCTCCCACTTTAGCTGGAGTAGCGATCGCTAATTCCACACATCGCACTGTATCCCTAATATCCAAGAAAGCTCTAGTTTGACCACCCGATCCATAAACAGTTAAGGGGTGATTGATCGCCGCTTGAGTGCAGAATCGATTTAAAGCCGTACCAAACACTCCGTCATAATCTAGTCGGTTAATCAAAACTTCATCAATACCCGTTTCTTCAGTCAAAACTCCGTACACTACGCCTTGATTTAAGTCTGTAGCTCGCAATCCCCACACCCGACAGGCAAAATGAATATTTAAGGAATCCTGACATTTGCTGACATGGTAGAAACTGCCGGGTTGCTTAGGATACGGTAAAGTATCCTTGCGTCCATTATGCTCGATTGTGATGTACCCTTCCTCAATATCAATATTAGGAGTACCGTATTCGCCCATAGTGCCAAGCTTGACCAGATGACAATCAGGGAAATCGGCTTTAATAGCGTAGAGAATGTTAAGAGTGCCAACCACATTATTGACTTGAGTAAGTACAGCATGTTCGCGGTCGATCATCGAATAAGGGGCAGATCTCTGCTCGCCAAAATGCACTACTGACTCAGGCTCAAACTTACGGAATGCTTTGGATAAAAAATCATAATTAGTAATATCACCGATAAATAAATCTATGTTTTTGCCTGACAATGCCTGCCAGTGAGCAATCCGCTTCTGAATTGAGGCGATCGGAGTCAAAGTATCCACTCCAAGTTCTAAGTCCCAATGCCGTCTGATTAAGTTATCAACAATTCCAACTTCATAACCCAAATTAGACAAATGTAATGCTGTTGCCCAACCACAATAACCATCGCCGCCAATCACCAGAACTTTCATGCAAATTTTCGCGCTTACTTAATTTTTATATTTTTAACTATATTTTAAAATTTAGGGTCAAACTCTATATTAAAACGAAGAGTCAAATCCAAAAAGTAAAACCTAGAATTTACATTATCAGGTATACGAGTAATTTCCCAGATCTAATTTTTGGTAGCGATCGGTTAAATTAATTTATAGGAACCCATAAATATGAAATAAAAGATGTATTTCCTTTCATCATATTTTTACTATTTCCCCAAAGTAGTTACCTAGAATTCAGATATGAGCAATTCTTACGATTGGATCGACAAAGCGATCGCCACTATTGAAAAAGCTAACTGGTACAGATCGACTCGAATTGCCCATCCATCTATGCTTATGTTTGCGAGTAACAATTACTTAGGGCTAGCTCAAGATCGAAGGTTGATTAATGCCGCGATCGCTGCCACTCAAAAATACGGTACGGGTACTACGGGTTCTCGTCTAGTGTCAGGACATCTAGAAATTCACGATCGACTCGAACAAGCCATAGCCAATTTAAAGGGAACGGAATCAGCCTTAGTATTTAGCTCGGGTTATTTAGCCAACTTGGGAACGATTTCTGCTCTTGTTGGTACTAGAGATTTAATCCTCGCCGATGCCTTCAATCACTCTAGTCTTAAACAAGGCGGCATTCTCAGTGGAGCTAAAGTTACAGAATATAGTCATGGAAGTTATATAGACCTAGAACAAAAATTAAAACAAAATCGCCACAACTATCGCCGATGTTTGATTACCACTGATACAGTTTTCAGTATGGATGGAGATATTTGTCCCTTAAAAGAAATTATAAGTTTGGCAGAACAATACAATGGCATGATCTTGGTAGATGAGGCTCACGGTACAGGAGTATTTGGAGATCGTGGCGGCGGCGTTGTTAGCACCTTGGGTGTAAATTATCCATTAATCCAAGTTGGAACTTTAAGTAAAGCCCTAGGCAGTCTGGGTGGTTATGTAGCAGGTTCAGCTAAATTAATTGAATTTCTTAAAAACCGTGCCAGTACTTGGATTTACACCACAGGTTTATCTCCTGCCGATACAGCTGCTGCCGTTAAAGCTATAGAAATTTTGCAAATTGAACCCCAACGCCGCCAAGATCTCTGGCGTAATATCAGTCTGTTAAAAAAAAGCCTGAGTGAATTAAGACTAAACGTAATACCTAGCGCTTCTCAGATTTTGGCAGTAGCAGGAGGAAATACCAAACAAACTTTAGCGATCGCCAATTATTTAAAAGCTCAAAATATCTTTGCTCCTGCGATTCGTCCTCCCACTGTTCCCACTTCTAGGATTCGTCTAACTTTGACCTCAAACCATACTGCAGATCAAATTTATACCCTTGTAGATACTCTCAAAGCAGCAATCGATCGGCTAAACTAGCATCAAAAGCCTCAATAAACTCTATGCCCCCCAAACTCTCCCGTCCACCCGATCCTAACGATCCTGAATATCAATTTTTAGAGAGGCGAATTAACTTTGCCCTTCATATCGGAATATTTGCTGCCAGTAATTCATTTATCTGGTTTGTACGGTCTATAACTTACGCCGATTGGGAATGGACACTTTGGCTAACAAGCGGATGGGTCATGCTTTTGGTAGGACATGGTAGTTGGTTAATTTCTAAAGAAACAGGGACGCAAAAATTATGAGTGATTCTGAATTTATCGAGCAACTTGCCGCAGCGATCGGTGAAGAAGTATACATGGACATTGCCAAATGGCACCTTTATTTGAACGATGCTAATCTTCATACCCTGTTAGCTGAGAGCTTTTATCCCCTGATAAGCAATCCGCAAACTATAAATGAAGCCGACATCATTAAAGTTTTAACAAATACAAATGTACAAATTGGTGGGGGCAAAAAACAAATTCCATTGTTCGATCTAATACCAAAACAAGCTCAGACAAAGCTATTAGAAATTCTAGAAAACTTTAGCAATAAACTTTAGAAAAAGTATTGACAAACAGCAATACACCCTGATATATTCAATAAGCGCAAAACGGT
>CAZLKI010000327.1:0-3427 GCA_964560035.1 uncultured Synechococcus sp. | reverse complement strand
CAATCCCAAACTTTGCACAAGATTAATTAAAGAGTTAGTAGAACTAGCAAAAAAATATAACAAGCAAGTTATATTAACAACCCATAATCCTGCTATTTTAGATGGACTAAATCTAGGAGATGATGAGCAGAGACTATTTGAAATATATAGAAGTAAATCGGGAAGTACAAAAGCTCAACGTATTACTAAACCAGAACCTTTAGCGGGCGAAGAGCCATTCAAATTATCAGAAGCTTTTATGAGAGGCTATATCGGCGGACTTCCTAAAAACTTTTAGTATGAGAAAATTCGCAATTATTGCCGAAGGGATAACTGACCAGATTATTATTGATGATATTTTAGCTGGATACTTTAAGTCCGAGGATATAAGCATCACTTACTTTCAACCTTCGCAAGATCAAACTGATATAAATAAATCTGGCAACTATGGAGGTTGGAGTCAAGTATTTGAGCATTGTAAGCCCGAACATTTAGCGAGAGCATTTCAATTAAATCAGTACATGATTATTCAGATCGATACTGATGTTTCTGATGAATATTATGGTGTACCTCATCAAAATGAGAATGGAGAATTATCTGTTGGAGAGATTATTGAGTTAGTGACAGAAAAATTCAAAATTATTATTGGCGAGGAATTTTATAGCAAATATCATGAAAGAATTATTTTTGCGATCGCTGTTCATTCAACAGAATGCTGGCTACTTCCGTTTTATTATACTGACAGTAAAAAATCTAAAATCAAAAGTTGCCTGTCTACATTAAATCAAGCTCTAACAAAAGAGGGCTTTACAATCGATCCTAATAATAAGAATCCTGATTATTACCGAAAGATATCTCGCAAATATTGGAAGGAAAAAGATTCAATTCAACTATGCACGATAAATCCTAGTTTTGAGATATTTATAGAACAAATTGAGAAAAGGAATATTGTTCTAGAAGAGTCTTGATAAGATCGACTGATCGATAATATTAGGACTTACGCAGACTTATCAGCAGTGATGTACTTATAAAAGCTAGAAACCTTGCCATTACTCCTTTTTATGTGTCTGTCTACCAACAGAGTGAAACAGCGCTCAATTAGCCTTAAATGTGGCTGAAGATGTCATATAAAGATAATAGCTGAGAGGGCAAAAGAAAGATGGTAAGAGAACCTCAGTAACTTCTGCAAAATTCCTAATGAATATTAGGCAACAGATTCGCCAATCTTTAAATCCTGATGAGATTCTAACTACTGCGGTGAATAAAGACTTTTAAACTGCGATCGCGTAATTATTTTTCAGTTATTTAGTGATGGCGTGACTAAGATTGTAAAAGAAGCAGTAGAGCCAAGTTATCCAGCTATTATCAATCGGAATTGGCAAGATGAGCATTTCACTAATGTAGGGTTTGACCACTATACCAACGCTAATATCCGAATTGTTAATGATGTGGCTGAAGATTGTTGGGCTAGTTGCTTTAGATATTGATGCTGCTGTGCGATCGCTACCTAATCGATCCGCATGGTTACGCAGAGTCATTACAGAAGCAGCAAGGCGAGAATTACTGAGTGCAAACAACCAGTAAGCGATGCCTAAAAAAATTAGAGAGCTAAAGTCAATACTTACAAAAGTTGGTTTTAAGGAAATCTCTGGTAAAGGCAGTCATACAAAGTGGCTACACCCTTTATTTATGGGACGGATAACACTATCAGGGAAAGATGGGAATGATGCCAAGTCCTATCAAGAGAAAGAAGTAAAAGATGCAATCCAATAAATTAAGGATAAGAAATAATGCCCCAACTACACTATGAGATGGATATTCTCTGGTCAGATATAGATAACTGCTATCTAGTTCATCTCCCAGACTTTCCAGAGCAAAAATATCGTACCCACGGGGATACCTATGAAGATGCTGCTCGCAACGGCAAAGAAGTTTTAGAACTTTTATTAGAAGCTGACGGACTGCCATATCCTCAGCCAAAGGTAGAGTTAGTCGTTTAGGATTACCCCGAAATCTACCCCGCTCATTTATTGGCAATGCCTGAAAGCTTTATCTGTCAATACTCCTAGTCAATGGTGATACCACGTTTACACCGAGTTTGCTGGGGGTTCGAGTCCCTCATCGCCCATTCCTCATGGCACATTAGTAATAAAACTTTAAGATACGGTTTAATTAACTCGTACTTAAAGTTTACGGGTCAAACCCTTATGAATATTTATGGTATAAACAGCTATAATCTAGAGTAATTTTTTATGAGATCTAATGAGTCGTACCATTGTTGTTACCTCTGGTAAAGGAGGGGTAGGCAAAACTACATCAACGGCAAATCTGGGGATGGCACTTGCTCGCCTCGGTCGTAAGGTTGTTTTAGTTGATGCCGATTTTGGCTTAAGAAACTTGGATTTACTCTTAGGACTAGAAAATCGAGTTGTATACACTGCCCTAGAAGTAATCGCACGTGAATGCAAACTCGATCAGGCATTGGTAAAAGATAAACGGCAGCCCAATCTTTCACTTTTAGCCGCACCCCAAACTCGCAACAAGACAGCGATCACTGCCAGCCATATGAAAGCTTTAGTTGAAGTTTTAAGCAGACATTTTGATTATGTATTGGTAGATTGCCCTGCGGGGATTGAGACGGGATTTCAAAATGCGATCGCGGGGGCGAAAGAGGCAATAATCGTAACTACTCCAGAGATTTCGGCGGTACGAGATGCAGATCGGGTAATCGGCTTACTTGAGGCAAATCGGATCAAAGATATAAAGCTAATTTTGAATCGCTTGCGTCCGACAATGGTTAAAAATAACGATATGATGAGCGTTGAAGATGTATTGGAAATTCTCTCGGTGAAGTTAATTGGAGTTATTCCTGAAGACGAGCAGGTAATTGTCTCGACTAATAAAGGAGAACCTTTGGTTTTAGCCGAAAAAATGTCTTTAGCAGGAATCGCATACGATAATACCGCGCAGAGATTGGATGGAAAAGAAGTAGAATTTATGGACTTGAGCGCACCGAGCGATTCAATTTTAGCCCGTTTAGGAAGATGGCTTAGAGGTAACTCATGAACATTTCAGAATTTCTGGAACGCTTATTTTCTGGACAAAAATCTAATAGCAGAGGACAGGTCAAGCAACGGCTAAAATTTATACTGGCACATGATCGCGCGGCTCTGACTCCTAAGATGTTGGAAGATTTGCGAAATGAGATTATGACAGTTGTTTCTAAATATGTAGAACTAGATGAAGATGGTTTGGATATCACTTTAGAATCGGATCAACGGATGACAGCCCTTATCGCTAATTTACCAATTCGGAAGGTAAAAAATATCGTTTCAGAAGAGCGATCGGAAGAGACTCAAGAGGTAGAAATTATTATCGAGTAGATTAAATTATTTTAATATAAGACTTAAATAAAAACTATGATACTTAGATTAAGACTCTTCTCTGT
>CAZLKI010000326.1:0-3440 GCA_964560035.1 uncultured Synechococcus sp. | reverse complement strand
GCGTAAGGTGAGTGATGAGGTTAAAAATTATCTTGGATTCCCCAATTTTTGTACAGCTTCTTTAATGAAGGATTTAATAAATTCATCCCGCTTATTAAGTTGAAATTGCCGATCTACAACTGCGCTAATCCCACCATCACCCCACGATTGATTGGCACGAAAATATTCGATAAAACTCTTCCCCGCAATCCGCGTCAGATATGCCCCCGTTACACCTTGAATAGTTGACTTGAGTAAATATCCCACCACTGTTATCGAGATTGCTGAAGTCACAATTTGGGCAATCCCTTTAACAATTCCCAAACCAGCCATCGTTTTTGCTAGAGAAGATGCCAATTCCTTTCCTCGATTTAGATCTAATTCGCATTCGTAAACTTTGGCAATTTCCACAACCATTTGGGCATTAATTGCTGCGGTTGCCAGCAAATCTACTACGGGTAAAGGCGTAGCAAAAATCACTCCCACGACCAGCCATTGAAATTTTTCGATAATTTTCTCGGCGGCTTGATGCCTTTGCTGGTTGAGTAATTCACGAGTTTGAGAGCCAAGCTTTTGGGACTGAAGCAAGATATTATCTGCAACTAGATCGTCACCTTCGGTATTGAGAACTGCAACCAATCGTTTGATTAAAGGCTTGAGAACTGGAACCGCAGTCAGAACTTCGCCTGATTCTAGGGTAATAGCTTTGGGATTTGCGGCGATCGCCACCACGTCTTTAGGCTTGATAAATTCTGCAACTCTCTCTCGCAGTCGATCTAGGATAATTTGCCGATCGCTTTTAGGGAAAAGATCGATTTTATTAAATATTAAAAGCGATCGCTTACCAATAGCACTTAAATCTTTTAATAGCTCGTATTCAGATTTCAGCAGGTCATTGTCTACTACAAATAGGAGTAAATCAGAAGTAGTTGCTAGTTCTTTTGCCAGTTGCTCTCGCCTTGTGCCCACTGTGCCGACTTCTAAGATGCCCGGAGTATCGGTAATCGTTAATTCTAAGTTCGCAATTTCAATCGAAGCATAAATTTCTCCCACTTCGGTCGTTCCCATGTCCGCGCTAACTTTTCCGACCTGTTCGCCCAGCAAAGCATTCACTAAAGAAGTCTTACCCGCCGAGCCCGTGCCAAATATGACAATGGAAAACTCGGCTTTTTCTAATACGGTTTGTAATTTCTCAGATGCAGATGCGAGCGATCGCCTGACTACTTCATCTTGAATTTGATTAACCTGTTGTTGCAATGCCTGAAGATTTTCGTTAGCCGCTTCATATTTATCGGTGGAAACTTGGGGCTGTGTAACTTTTGCCGACTTCTTGGAAAATAAACCTAGATACCGCCAGCTAACTATGCCCAAACCCAAAACTAAAATTAGCAATAATAAAACTACTAATGCCGCTAATAAAGGCTGATAGCTCGCTATAAATCGATAAATTTCAATGAGCCGATCCAGCAGACTAATTACCAGTCCGAGGGTCAAACCAGTACCAATTATCATGATTAGCGATCGCAGCCACGGAAAATTAGGCATTTGGGAATAAATAAAACTAAGCAAATTGTAATGTTAACTGAATTGTAATGGACTCTTAGATTTAGACTTGTTAGTATAGTCAAACGCTAGGAGTGTCTGATTTAATTTTTGAATTTAATTTAATTTTTGAATTGCTCAGATTAATTAATCAGACTGAGATAACATCCTTAGAACCTGTTCGGCTCAAACCGGCGTAGGAAAGCAAACTTTAGAGAATCAGTAGGGAATTACAACTAATGACAAATATGACATCAGCACCCACCCGCAGAGGTGTATATCGGGGCACCCAAATGGACTGCGCCCGTAAAGGTGACATCACCGAAGAAATGCAGTATGTGGCATGGCGTGAAAACCTCCCCGTGGAATTAGTGCGCGATGAAGTGGCAAGAGGTAGAGCTATTATTCCCGCTAACAAGAATCACACTAACCTCGAACCGATGATGATCGGGATTGCTTCTAAATGTAAAGTTAATGCCAATATTGGAGCTTCTCCTAATTCTTCTAATATGGATGAAGAGGTCGCCAAGCTAACTTTAGCCGTAAAATATGGTGCCGATACCGTTATGGATTTATCCACTGGGGGCGGTAATCTCGATACCATTCGTACCACCATTATCAATGCTTCGCCCGTACCGATTGGAACTGTACCAATTTATCAAGCATTAGAAAGCGTACATGGCAAAATGGAAAACCTTACGCCTGATGACTTTTTGCACATTATCGAAAAGCATGCCCAGCAAGGTGTAGACTATCAAACCATCCATGCAGGAATTTTGATCGAACATTTACCTTTAGTCAAAGATCGGATTACAGGCATTGTCTCCCGTGGTGGTGGAATTTTAGCCCGATGGATGTTGGCGCATCACAAACAGAATCCACTTTATACCCACTACAACGACATTATCGAAATTTTCAAAAGATATGATGTTTCTTTTAGTTTAGGAGATTCGCTTCGTCCCGGTTGTCAGCATGATGCCTCTGATGCCGCCCAATTAGCCGAGCTAAAAACTCTTGGTAATCTGACTCGCCGTGCATGGGAACATAATATTCAAGTGATGGTTGAAGGTCCGGGTCATGTACCGATGGATCAAATTGAATTTAATGTCAAAAAGCAAATGGAAGAATGTTCCGAGGCTCCCTTTTATGTTTTAGGTCCTTTGGTCACGGATATCGCTCCCGGTTACGACCACATTACCTCGGCGATCGGAGCGGCTATGGCGGGTTGGTACGGTACGGCGATGCTTTGCTATGTTACGCCTAAAGAACACCTTGGACTTCCCAATGCTGAGGATGTGCGGAATGGTTTAATTGCCTATAAAATTGCGGCTCATGCTGCCGACATTGCCCGTCATCGTCCTGGTGCGCGCGATCGCGATGATGCTTTATCCCATGCCCGATACAACTTTGACTGGAATCAACAGTTTGCCCTTTCCCTCGATCCAGAGCGTGCTAAGGAATATCATGATGAAACTCTTCCTGCGGATATTTACAAAACTGCCGAATTCTGTTCTATGTGCGGACCTAAATTCTGTCCGATGCAAAGCAAAATTGATGCCGAGGCATTAGCAGACTTAGAGAAATCTCTCGCCAAACATCCAGTTACTGCTTAAGTTACTGTAGAAGAAAAGAGATAAGAAGTAGCTAGAATAAATAGGAATTAGGGATATGGGATTAACTTCTATGTCCCGATTTTTTCGTGGTTACTATTCGTTATTTTTATGAATTTTTTTTTGCATCTTGGCGCGATCGCTCTATCAGGATATCTTTGGGCAGCGAATCTTACTCTTACTAATTGGTTTATTGCTATTCCCACTTTGATTATCTATGGCTTTAGTTTGGCATTGATGTTTGCGCCATTACATGAGAATTCCCATCGGACGGCATTTGCGAATAATCGGATAGGTGATGCAGTGTCA
>CAZLKI010000325.1:0-3441 GCA_964560035.1 uncultured Synechococcus sp. | reverse complement strand
GTGTTCTAGTCCTGGTAAGTCTGCCCACCGCGCGCCGAGGTCTCGGATGAAATCCTCGAGCCCCGCGACACCGAGGAAAAGAACTATTGCGGCAAGCGGACGATGGACATTGACCATTCGCGCGAGAGCTTCTTTACGTTGCTCCGCGTTCATGTCGCCGCCGCCAAAATCTGGAAAATGCAGCAATCCTTCCGCCTGATTATGGCGATATGCGAACAATCCCGGCGCGCTGAACGGCCGCATAACGGTGAACTCGCCGATAGACATGCTTGGAAACGTTTCGCGTGACATAGGGTATCTCTTGCGGACTAACTAAATGTTATACGGAAATTTTTTGCATAACACAACTAATCTGGTGTACTACCCCGAAACTTTCTGAGTAACATTCCCTAGAAGAGCGTTATCCAGAAAAATGCAAGATGCGTTCAATTAATTACTGATATCCAGAATGGAGTAGCGGACTAGAAGAGCGTTATCCAGAAAAATGCAAGATGCGTTACCAAACTCAGAACTAATAACACATAGTAAAAACTACCCGATCGCTAGACACAGAGATCATACCGCAAGCGGCTCAATTTATACTGAGTACACTGTAATAGACTTATCAGGTTCATTCAAGATAATTTCTAGGTTAGTGCTTCAATTTCTTTAGATAGGTTTTAAGATTGATACTGGTTCTGTAGTATAGCTATCAAAGGATGTATGTAATTCAATTGATTCAATTCGTGACATTTTAAGTAGATTTTTATTTATTTAGAAATTTATATAAGGCGATCGCCTCAGACTAGCGATACACATCCCGTCGATGCCCAACCTTAACCACAGTAACTATCAACATACGATCCTGTATTTCATAAACAACACGATAATTACCAGAAACACGAATCCTGTACAAATCAACTTCTCCTTTTAGCTTTTTGCAACCATCTGGGCGAGGATTATCGGCAAGCAACTCAATCTCCACGATAATTACTTTCCGAGTCGCTTCATCTAGCTTCCGAAGTTCTCTCAACGCTGAAGGCTTAAATCCTACTTCGTATGGCATCTAACTAAATTCTAATTCCCTTTTAACATCCGCCAAGAGAATAAAACCATCTTCCTGCAAAGCAATCTCTGCATCTGCGACATCTTCAGCATCTTCCATCTCTTCCAAAACCAGCCATCTCTGTCTAAACATCAAAACTTTGAGAATATAATCAGATAAGCTCAAATTTAGCCTTGATGCTTCTATAGACAAATCCTGCTCTAACGGACTAGGCAAATCCAACTTAATATTCATAAACTTAGCGTTTGTTTAGTTGAATTGTATTTTAACTTATGCCATTAGGACAGGCGATCGCTTTTTCGTAATCTATTTTACCTGTGTTAGAAAACTGGCAATTGCTGTTGGTGAATTTGATGCGATCGGGATTGTGATTGAATTGGTTGGAGATCTGTGGTTTTGGGTTTGTGAACATGCGATCGCAATTTATGCAGAATATTAAGGGAGTATGTATATAAAAACATGAGATGCCCGTGAAATGTTAGATTAAAATTCTAATCACAATAATCGAAGTTAAATAGTCATGGCAGATAACCTTAAAAGTCAGATCATTACCCAAGGCGTAGCGCGATCGCCCAACCGTGCCATGCTGCGAGCCGTGGGATTTACCGATTCAGATTTTACTAAACCCATCGTTGGCGTTGCCAGTGCCCACAGTACAATTACGCCCTGTAACATGGGGATTGCGCCCCTAGCCATTCGTGCCGAAGCAGGAATTCGGGCTGCTAATGGGATGCCCCAAGTCTTCGGAACAATTACTGTCAGCGATGGCATTTCCATGGGAACCGAAGGCATGAAATATTCCCTAGTATCCCGTGATGTAATTGCCGATTCCATTGAAACTGCCTGTAGTGCTCAGAGTATGGATGGGGTTTTAGCGATTGGCGGCTGTGACAAAAATATGCCAGGGGCAATGATCGCTATGGCAAGAATGAATATTCCCGCCCTCTTCGCCTACGGTGGCACGATCGAACCGGGAAATTTGAATGGTGAAGATTTAACTGTAGTTAGTGTCTTTGAAGCAGTTGGACAATATAGTGCAGGCAGAATTGACGAGGTAAGGCTCAACTCCGTGGAACTTAATGCTTGCCCAGGGGCAGGTTCCTGTGGTGGGATGTATACTGCCAATACGATGTCTTCAGCCTTTGAGGCAATGGGCATGAGTTTGATTTATTCCTCCACAATGTCGGCGATCGCTCCTGAAAAAGCAGTAAATACCGAACTTGCGGGCAAAGTTTTAGTCGAGGCAATTCGTAAGCAAATTTTACCCAGAGATATTATCACTCGCAAATCTATTGAAAATGCTGTATCTATAGTCATGGCAGTGGGTGGTTCTAGTAATGCGGTTTTACACTTCCTTGCAATCGCCCACTCAGCAGAAGTGGCATGGACGTTAGATGATTTTGAACGCATCCGCCAAAGAGTTCCCGTGCTTTGCGATTTGAAACCTAGTGGTAAATATGTAGCTACGGATTTACATAAAGTAGGCGGCATTCCCCAAGTCATGAAAATGTTACTAGAACATGGCTTACTGCACGGAGATTGTTTGACTATCACAGGACAAACCGTGGCAGAAGTCCTTAAGGATATTCCCTCGGAACCCTCACCCGATCAAGATGTAATTCGTCCTTGGGATAATCCTATGTATGCTCAGGGGCATTTAGCAATTCTCAAGGGTAATTTAGCCACAGAAGGATGTGTTGCTAAGATCACAGGGATTAAAAAGCCAGTGATGACAGGAGCAGCTAAGGTATATGAATCGGAAGAAGAATGTTTGAAAGCAATTCTTGCAGGTAAAGTTGTCGCAGGAGATATTTTAGTAATTCGCTATGAAGGACCCAAGGGCGGACCGGGAATGCGGGAAATGTTAGCTCCGACATCGGCAATTATTGGGGCAGGTTTGGGAGATTCCGTCGGCTTGATTACCGATGGTAGATTTTCGGGTGGAACATTCGGTTTAGTCGTAGGTCACGTTGCGCCTGAAGCTTTTGTGGGTGGGGCGATCGCTTTAGTACAAGATGGAGATTCGATTACAATTGATGCCGATGCCAAATTATTACAATTGAATGTTAGTGATGAAGAATTAGACATACGCCGCGATCTTTGGCAGCCTCCAGCCCCTCGTTATACTAGAGGAGTTTTAGCAAAATATGCCAAGTTGGTATCTACCAGCAGCCTCGGAGCAGTCACTGATTAATAAAGAACTAAGGCAACGATGTATGACAATATCTGTAAATCTCTGGCTGAATCTTCTTCCACCGACTTTGCCACGTGGCTTTTGGGTAAGCCAATTCCGTTGACAAAACTAGTAGGAGATCAAGACAGGATTGACACTCCTCGTGCTAAAGCACGGGGATTCCTAATTCAACGAGACAACTTACCAGATAGACTTACATCTA
>CAZLKI010000324.1:0-3444 GCA_964560035.1 uncultured Synechococcus sp. | reverse complement strand
TTGATTTTCTCCTAAACTTACAGCTAGAAAATTAGTAGTCGGTTCGCTCCATTTTAAGAGCCAAGTGGGTTGGATACCGAGAAAAAAGATGAGAGCGACTAGGATGAGAGCGGGGGCATGTTCTAGTCTGGAGACTTTGGGATAGTAGGCGGTAGAATTATCTAGCTTACCAAAACAAGTGCGATTGAGCAAAATCACAAAGTAAACCGCCGTTAAGCCACTGGCAATAATACAGATAATTGTGAGAATTGGGAAAACAGAGAAGCTGCCTTGAAACACTAGAAACTCGGCAATGAAGCCAACTAGCCCTGGAATTCCTGCGCTTGCCATGCCTCCAACTATTAGCAGTGTACTTGTTAACGGAAGTCCTCGGATCGGATTGAGAAGTCCATTGAGTGCATCTAGATCGCGAGTTCCGACTTTATCTTCAATTACGCCGACTAAGTAGAAGAGAACTGCTAAGATCAAGCCATGACTGACCATTTGACCGACGGCACCAAGTAAACTCAACTTCGTTCCTGCGGCTAGAGCCACAAGAATATATCCCATATGTCCGATCGAACTATATGCCACCATGCGTTTAATATCTTTTTGCGCGATCGCACTCAAGGCACCATACATCACAGTTACAGTTCCGATAATTGCCAAAGTTGGAGATAGAACCTGCCAAGCATCGGGAAGAAGTTGCAAACAGAAACGTACTAATCCGTAAGTTCCTAATTTAGCTAAGACTCCGCCCAAGAGAATTGCTACACTAGGAGAAGATTCTACATAGACATCGGGGAGCCAAGCATGGAGTGGTACGAGGGGAGTTTTAATGCCAAAGCCTATGACTAAAATGGTCAGAATAATAATTTGAGTTGGGAGGGGAATAGAAGCGATCGCTTGAAAATTGGCAGCATAATCAAAACTACCAGAACCACTTAACCACACTAACCCGAAGAATCCCATGAGGAGCAAAAATCCCGAAATCGCTGTGTAGATCAGAAATTTCATAGCCGCCTCAGCCCGTTTCTCTCCGCCCCAGATGGCAATCATGAGATAGATAGGAATTAGTTCTAATTCATAAAAGAGAATAAACAGAAGTAAGTTTTGAGCGACAAAAGCACCTGACACGACACTACACACCGTTAAAATTAGAGCATAGTAAAGACGCGATCGCTCTGTTTCCGCTTTACTTCCATAGATGACAATTAAGGTTAAGAAGCTATTGAGAGCTAATAAAGGTAGAGATATACCATCCACACCGAGGCGATAACTCAATCCTAGTGTTTCGATCCAAGCAAAATTTTCTTGTAGTTGTAAGCCTGAATTCGCTAAATCAAACTGAGTAAACAGGAATAGAGTGAACAGGAAAGTAATAGAAGCGATCGCTAAAGCCACATTTCGAGCAGATGATAACTTTGGATAAAAACCGATTAAAATTGCCCCGCAGAGAGGGAACCAGATTAGAAGACTAAGCATAGTTTCAAATTAATATAGATAAGACTAGATAAACGAATTAGTTAAAGGAATTAGTTAAAGGAATTAGATAAAAGTGATTAAAAGAATTGCACCAATCCCGATCGCTACAGTGAGCATATAAGCCTGAGTTTGTCCAAAGGTACTGTATTTTAGGACTTCACCGCTAAAAATTGTAATTCTGCCAAACAGATTTCCTAAGCCATCGACAATATAACGGTCGATCCAAAAAGTAATTTGGGCGATCGCTGCCACAACTAGAACGATAGTTTGACGATAGATTTTGGGAGTATAAAAATCATTTGCTAGTAAATCTTGCAATCCTTTTAATGGGAACTTTACGGGCTTCGGAATCGCATTACCCAGATAAATTACACTGCTGATACTGCATCCAAAAATGGTTGACCAAATTAAGAGTAAAGCCACATCTTTATTTAAATCTAACCAGACAGGAAGTAAATCTAAAGATTGCAGAACTAAAGGTAAGTGCAACACAAATCCCATTAGAGTAATCGTAGGAAGAATCATTGCCCAACCAACTTCGGGCGATCTCTGTGCCATCTCCTTAGATGTACGCCCAAAGATTAGGCAGAAAACTCTAGTCAAGCTAAATGTAGTAATGCCATTCACAATCAGAACTAATCCCAAGACTAAAGGCGAACCCTGCCAGAGCGCATCTGCAAGTTGGAGTAATGCCCAGAATCCGCCAAAGGGTGGGAAAGCTACTAATCCTAGTGCGCCAACGATGAATGCTAAACCAACGAGCGGACGACGCGACCATAGACCTCCCAACTGCGTCAGATCTTGAGTGATACTATTCCATATCACATTTCCTACAGCCATGAAGAGGAGAGCGATCGCCAGTGCATGAGCTAAAACTAAAAGTAATGCAGCTTCCAATTGTCCAGTTCCTACCGCAATAAAAATTAATCCCATGTATGTACTAACAGAATAGGAAAGCGCGCGTTTGATATCTATTTGAGCGATCGCAATTAAAGATCCTCCCAAAGCTGTAATCGCTCCGACGATCGTCATAAAATTCATCGCAAAAGGAGAAAGGCTGAGAACTGGTTGCAATTTAATCAATACCCAAGCCCCCGTTGGTACGATTACGGAACAGCGCAAAATCGAACTGGGTAGAGGTGCTTCCATCGCTTCGTCTAACCATAGATGTAAAGGGAACTGCGCGCATTTACCCATAGGTCCTGCAATCAACGCCAGACAAACTAACGTAATCGTATTTGGATCGACCTTTCCAGATTCTGCTACAGATTCTGCCCAAGTTGCTAACTCTGAGAAGTCCCAAGTACCTGCTAATGGAAGAAGTGCGACTACGCCCATTAATAAAATTAAATCTCCTACGCGCTTGGTTAAAAACGCATCCCTCGCTCCCGTCACAACTAGGGATTGATTGAACCATAAGCCAACTAAGAGATAGGTTCCCAATGTAAGAATTTCTAAAATAATGTAGGAAAAGAAGAGAGAATCACACAGAACTAAGGCACACATCCCCGCTTCAAAGAGTGCTAAGAGTGCAAAAAATCTCGCCCAGCCCCAGTCCATTTCCATGTATCCGATCGCATAAATCTGAGCTAAAAGATTCAATCCCGTTACTAAAACCGTAGCACCAATTGTCAAAGCGGAAATCTCAATCGGACAAGTAAGATCTAAGTCGGCAACCTGTAACCACTGAAAAGATAAATTTATAGGTGCTTGATTCCAACTCGCTTGTAACGCGATCGCTCCATGCAGAAATGCCAAAAAAGTCATAATTAAACTGATATATCCCGATGGTCGAGGTCCTGTGCGGCGGGTAACGGCGGGGAACCAAATTACCGAAGCGATCGCGCCAATTAGGGCATAGCAAGGAATCAACCAAGCACTCTCAAAGAGAATCTGGCTCATAGTCTTATGTGTGTTTATAAATAGTATTTATTAATTAAAATCTATAATATCTTTAAAAATCAATAGACTAATATATAT
>CAZLKI010000323.1:0-3448 GCA_964560035.1 uncultured Synechococcus sp. | reverse complement strand
GCCGATCGCCAAGCAATTTATACCAAAATTAGAGACGAGCGCGTAAAGCAATTACTTTCGCCCGAAGAGATTGTCATGACTGCGGCTTGCCCGTTAGTACCAAAGGCAATTATGCAAGAAGATGGCTCGGTAGAGGCAGAACTAGTGGCAGGCAAACCCCAGATTGAAGATTTAAAGCTGAAGATTTTAGAAGTATTAGATCGTGAAGGTAAAGCTTTAGTGGCTTTGAACTCCATGATTTTTGCCGATAATATTCAAGAACTGGTAATCCAACGCAAAATGTCGATCCGCGATCGCCGAGCTAATAAAATTATTTGGAATGCTGTAATTACGCAAGCCGTAGCGATCGCCGTGAGCCCAGTAACAGTGATCGATTTAGTCAGTACCGCCATCATTGATGTGTCGATGATTTTAGCTCTGTCTAAGCTCTATGGAATTAGTATGAATCAACAGGGGGCGTTCGCGTTAATGCAAAAAATTGCGATCGGCATGGGTGGGATTACTGCTAGTGAATTACTGACAACCTTGGGACTGGGATCGTTGAAAGCTTTATTTGGAGTATCGACAATTGCGACAGGGGGACTAGCGGCAGGGCTGTATTTTTCGGTGGGAATTATGCAGGCAAGTGTGGCGGGGGTCTCTAGCTATGCGATCGGTTTAGTTACAAAGGAATATCTAGCCAACGGGGCATCGTGGGGCGCACAAGGACCGAAAGCAGTAGTAAGTCGGATTTTGGCAAGCTTGGACGAGACTTCGATTTTAGCAAGGGTTAAAGACGAACTTACAGAAAAGCTCGATCTTACTCGGATGAAGTCTTCCGCCTGACTATAAACTATGGAATCTCTGGAATTAATGCCTTTAAGCACGATTTAATTAGACTTATTTTGCTATTAGCTCAATAATAACGATAATCAAATAATTATTAGAGATGTTAGTCTATACATATCCTGACAAGATATAGCGTCAAGTTTCATAAAGTTCGATTAACTTTTATTCATTTCACATTAACCATAGGTTTCAACCGCAATGACTTCAACTTCTACAATATCAGTCCGAGAATTGCCTTTGTTTCCATTACCAGAGGTAGTGTTGTTTCCGGGACAGTCATTACCGCTGCATATATTTGAGTTTCGGTATCGGATGATGATTAATAGTGCTTTAGAAAGCGATCGCACCTTTGGCGTAGTCATGTGGAACCCCGAAACTAATCAGCCCAGTAATATCGGTTGTTGTGCTCAGATCTTGCAATACCATCGACTGCCTGACGATCGCTTTAAGATTTTGACAATTGGACAGCAGCGCTTTAGAGTTTTAGAATATGTGCGAGAAAAGCCCTTTCGCGTAGGTTTAGTCGAGTGGATTGAAGATAGTCCCAGTGATGAAAGCCCATTTTTATTGGCAACCGAAGTCAGGGAATTATTGGATGACGTAGTACGACTGTCGCAAAAACTGACCGAGCAAGAAATTGAACTACCGCAAATTCCCCGCAGTCCGATCGAGTTATCTTATTGGATTGCCAGCAATTTTCATGGTGCCAGTATGGAGCAACAGGCTCTGCTAGAGACCCAAGACACTACCGCCCGATTAAAAAGGGAAGCCGAGATCTTGTCATCAACTCGGAGTCAATTAGCCGCCCGAACTGTTTTAAAAGATACTTTTAATCAATCCTGAATTTTTCTTAAATCTTTAAATTAGGTCTAAACTAATGTAATTTCTAATACTATTTCATTGATTTTCATTGATTAGGTTCAAATCTATGGCTTACAGTGATTTTACATTGTCTAGAGTTAAAAAAGAGTTAGGGGTTACTGTTTCTGAGGCTACAGATTTATTTAGTAACACTATCTCCGTAGATCCTTCGGATTTATTGAAGTCTATATTAAAGAGAACTGCAAGGTTGGCTAGGCTAATTGGGACAGAAAAGGCTAAATCAGAGTTTCTAATTGCACCTGTGTTGGCAGAAGTTGCGGCTCGATTTGATTATCAAGTCAGTCTTTTCTCTGGAACTGAGTTTAATGTGGATAGTGAGCGGGGGCTACAGGGGTATTGTGATTTTATCTTTAGCCAGTCAGCAGAGCAATTAGATATAACTGCTCCTATCATGACTATTGTAGAAGCAAAAAATGACAATCTAAAAAATGGGATTGGGCAATGCATGGCAGAAATGGTAGCTGCTCAAATATTCAATGCTAGAGAAGGAATTGAAATTGAATCAATCTATGGCTCAGTGACAACGGGGACGAGTTGGTTATTTATGCGCTTAACTAAAAATCTGATTGAAGTTGACAATTGCGAATATTTTATTAATGAAGTTGATAAGATTCTAGGGATTTTGATGTTACCGTTTAAAAATTCGATCTCTATATAACTGAATTATTCTTGCTTTCAACTATAATCTTAAAATTTGGGAGATTGTTTCGGCTCTAATATAGCTACTAACTAATTTAACAAAATTTGACAAAAAGTATATGGCAAAAAGTGGAAATGAAGGCTTAGTATTGGGGCTGACTTTACTTATTACCGCAGGTTTGGCGGGGGGAGGCTACTGGTTTTTTACGAAAAATAATCCTAGCGGTTTACAAGGATTAGTAGGTACAAGTACGCCAACTCCATCTCCCAATATCTCTAATACGCCCAATAACTCAAATAATAATTCAAACACTCCGAACAATTCCAATGCACCCGTTAGCTCTGCTGCAACTGCGGTTTTAGTTACTTCGCAGCCCAATCCCAATGTTTTAAATATGGATGGGAGCGTGACAATGGTGGCTTTGGTCAAACAATTGCAACGTGCCTATGCTCAAGTAAACCTAAATCTCCCAACTACTTATGGAATTCCAGATGGCAGACCCAATGGTACTAATAAGGGCTTAAGTAGTCTTACAAATGGAACGATCGCGATTGCTGCTAGTTCTCGTCCTTTAAAGCCTATAGAAATGCAGTCGGGTTTAGTAGGCGTGCCTGTGGCTCGTGATGCCTTAGCTGTGGTTGTAGGTATCGATAACCATTACAAAGGAGATTTGAGTTTAGACCAGCTTCGCGGTATTTTTCAAGGGAAAATCACAAATTGGTCGCAAGTAGGTGGTGCCAATCAACCCATTAAAGTTATTAATAGAGCGGCGGACAGTGGTACTCAAACATTTTTTAAAGATGCAGTGCTTTTGGGCGATCGCTTTGCTCCCGACAGTCAAAATTTTATAACGCTGCCCCGCGATGAGACCACATCAATGCTTAGGGCTTTAGGAAATAACGGGATCGGCTATAGCACGGTACAACAGGTGGCGAAACAACGTACGGTTAGAGTGGTGGCAATAAATGGCGTTTTACCCACAGATGTTAGTGCGACTAGAAGTGGAGTTTATCCCATTAGTCGGGTAATTTTATTGGTGACGAAAAAAGAAACCAGTCCCGCCGCTAAGGAATTTATTGATTTAGCTCTATCCTCAAC
>CAZLKI010000322.1:0-3451 GCA_964560035.1 uncultured Synechococcus sp. | reverse complement strand
AAGCTTATCTATAAGCATCCGAATTGCTGATAAAAGTATTAATAAATTATTTGCAAGGCTAATATAGAGCCTGAGACAAGTTTCGAGATAGGCAAATGCAGCTAGTAGATACTCACGTTCACATTAACTTTAAAGATTTTGATTCTGATTTAGAATCCGTTAGATCTCGGTGGCAACAAGTTGGGGTTAAGCATTTAGTGCATTCTTGTGTAAAGCCATCAGAATTTTTGCAAATTCAAGCGATCGCCGATCGATTTCCCGAGCTGAGTTTTGCCGTGGGCTTACATCCTTTAGATGCTCATTTGTGGCAACCTGAATGGGATCGAGAAATCTATGACTTAGCCACAAGCGATCGCCGAGTTGTGGCAATTGGTGAAACTGGTTTAGATTTTTATAAAGCTGATAATACTGACAAAAATAAAGAAGAACAAATAACTGCCTTCAAGGCTCAAATTAATATTGCTAAAAGCCTAAATCTACCTGTAATTATTCATTGTCGAGATGCGGCGATCGCTACGGCTGAAGTTTTAAAAGAAGTTAATAGCTTAGATCCAGATCGTCCTGTTGCGGGAGTGATGCATTGTTGGGCGGGAAATCCTGAAGAAACTCAGTGGTTTTTAGACTTGGGAATGTACATTAGTTTTAGTGGAGTCGTCACTTTCAAGAATGCTCAAACTATCCAAGCGTCGGCTCAAGTTGTCCCCAGCGATCGGCTTTTAATTGAAACTGATTGTCCTTTTTTAGCTCCCATGCCCAATCGTGGCAAGCGTAACGAACCATCTAATGTACTGTATGTTGCCCAAAAGCTAGCAGAAATTCGCGCCGAACCTTTAGAACAATTAGCCGACCAAACCACTAAAAATGCCTGTATTTTGTTTAACTTATCTTTGCAAACGGACTTGGCTGGCAATTAGGACAAAAATGCGTAGACCGCCCGCCTAGTTTGATTCTTTCGATTTTGGTCGTGCAGATCTTACAAGCTTGTCCCGTCCGTCTAAATACCCAAGCTGAATTAATATAGTTGCCTTTATCCCCAGTAATATCTGCAAAATCACTAAATGTCGTACCACCGTGGGCAATGCCATCGCTTAAAACTTGCTGAATGGCTTTACTTAGTGCGGATAATTGTAAATTGCTTAACTGATTAGACCTAGCTTGAGGATGAATCCCGCTTAGAAACAAACTTTCATCGGCATAAATATTTCCAATCCCCGCAATTACAGTTTGATCGAGTAGAGAGTTTTTGATCGGGCGATCTCTTTTTGTGAGTTTAGATTGCAAATATTTACTGGAAAAATCTGGATCGAACGGTTCCATTCCTAACTTTTTGACCCCCGAAATTATTTCCTCTGGCTTCAATCCCACAGGTACAAACCACATCTGCCCAAAAGTACGCTGATCGTTAAATTTTAGTTCTTGGTTATCCTCAAAATAAATTCTGACTCTTGTATGTTTGTGAATAGCTGAAGAGCGATCGCCCCACAATAATTTACCTGTCATGCGTAAATGCACTCCCAACCAGCTTGTATTACTAAGCTCGGCTAAAAGATACTTGCCGCGTCTGTGCCAGTGCAAAATTTTATGGCTTTGCAGTCCTGAGTTAAATTCTGTTAGATCTGTGGCGATCGTGCGGTCTAATAAAACTTCGGTATTAATAATGGTGCGATCGCAAGTAGATTCATTTAAGCTACGCCTTACGGTTTCTACTTCAGGAAGTTCGGGCATTGATTTCTATTTTTAATACGGAGATCGAAATTGTAACCCCTTATTAATTTTGATTAGTCTTGTAATCTAAAACAACTTTAGATGGTTAGCTATACTCTAAAAGGAAGCAGACTTTGTTTTTTATTTGTTTTTAAAGAGTTAAATATTTAAATTAATTTTTTTATTAAATACACCTCTTGAAATGCTATAGTCGAGGTTTGAATTTAGTTTAGAGTTTATATAGTCAAGCCATGTCCTTACCCATTGTTGCAGTTGTTGGTCGCCCTAATGTGGGTAAGTCGGCTTTAGTAAATCGGCTTACAGGCGAAAACTATGCCATTGTCTACGATCAACCTGGTATCACCCGCGATCGCACGTATAGACCCGCGTTTTGGAACGGGCACGATTTTACCATAGTCGATACAGGTGGATTGGTGTTTGCCGACGATACCGAATTTTTACCAATGATCCGTCAGCAGGCTTTTGTGGCGATCGATCAGTCCTGTGCGGTGATTTTTGTCGTGGATGGGATTGAAGGAATTACGGCAGCCGATTGGCAAATTGCCCAGTGGTTAAGGACTCAACCAGTTCCTGTAGTCATGGCAGTTAATAAGTGCGAATCCATGAATTTTGGCTTGGCACAGGCAGCAGAATTTTGGCAGTTGGGACTAGGCGAGCCGATCGCTTTATCTTCTTTGCATGGAAATGGTACGGGTGAATTATTGGATGAATTGGTTAAACATTTGCCCGATCCCGATACTGTTGAGCCTGAAAGCGATGAAATTAAAGTTGCAATTATCGGTCGTCCGAATGTGGGTAAATCGAGTTTGCTTAATTCTTTTACAGGTGAGGAACGCTGCATAGTGAGTCCGATCGCTGGAACTACCCGTGATGCGATCGATATGATGGTTTCGAGAACTGTAAACAACGAAGAACGGAATTACCGCTTAATTGATACTGCTGGGATTCGCCGCAAAAGAGGAGTAGAGTATGGAGCCGAATTTTTTAGTATCAATCGCGCTTTTAAGGCAATTAGCCGTTCCGATGTAGTGCTATTAGTAATTGATGCTGAAGATGGAGTTACCGATCAAGATCAGAAACTGGCAGGCAGAATTAACGATGAGGGTAAAGCTTGCATTATTGTCGTAAATAAATGGGATTTGGTCGAAAAAGATTCTTATACGATTTATGACTACACTGAGCAGGTGCAAGGACGCATGATGTTTGTAGACTACGCGCCAATTATGTTCGTGAGTGCTTTAACAGGTCAGCGCGTTCCTAAAATTTTAGATCAAGTAGATATTGTGGCAGAACAGCATCGCCGCCGAGTTAGTACTGCTGTTTTAAATGAAGTTTTGACTGAAGCCGTATCTTGGCATTCTCCACCTACTACCCGCCAAGGTAAGCAAGGCAGAATCTACTATGGAACTCAAGTTTCAGCTTCCCCGCCCGCAATCATTCTATTTTGCAACGACCCAAAACGCTTTAATGACAGCTATCGCCGCTATGTCGAAAACCAGTTTCGGACTTCATTAGGATTTACTGGCACACCTTTACGCTTAATTTGGCGGGGCAAAAAAGAACGGGAAATGGAACGGACTGCTAACCGTGCTACTAAAGTTAAAGTTAGACTTTAAGGATTGAGTTCGATCTTTAATGCAATCCTAATTGTTCTTTCATAATCCTGAATTAACTCACCTTACGCGGAAGAGTTTAAGACCCTTACCCTAGCCCTCTCCCAAAACGG
>CAZLKI010000321.1:1549-3463 GCA_964560035.1 uncultured Synechococcus sp. | reverse complement strand
TAGATGGTTCCTTGATTTAGATGGTTCCTTGATTTAGATGGTTCCTTGATTTAGATGGTTCCTTGATTTAGAGGTTGGATCGGAGTCGAGGATACTTCTATTTTATTTAGGACTTACAATTCCCTTTTTATAATTCCCTTAAGATCTTAAACCGCACGTGATTTAACGCCAGTTCGCCTATAGAGAACGGTTGCGGACGAATTGTTTCAAAAGTGATGCCTTTGCCAATTTCTACATGATACCAAGGTAATCCCATAAACCACCGAGTCGGATAGGGGCGATCGCCCGTGTCATCAGGATTAGACTCCATTGGCAACCATCCGATACTGGGAATATAAAATTCGATCCAAACATGATTGTAATATTGAACCAAAGGTACATTCTGCTGATCGGCTACAGGGGGACATTTATAGCGACCCACGGTACGGCAGGCAATTCCATTCAGTCGTGCCAAAGCTAATAGTAAACCCACATATTCACCGCAGGAGGCTGTGCCCCTGGCAATTACTTCATCGGGCGCACTAATGTAAGGAATCATGCGGTACTCTAGCTTGTCATAAACGTATTCTCTAATTAATAACATCTTTTTTAAGATATTATTCTCACTGCCTACAGCTTCTCTTGCCGCATCTTTAATCGCTGGAATATCCATTCCCAAACCATCATCATCGATCAAATATTCGGCTTGTAGTTCCGAAGATAGCGGTGGGATATCGTGAACTTCATCATACCCGATTTCATATTTAATTCCCCTTAGCTCTAAAGTCGCCTTCCAGCCAAACATCTTCGCTTCTTCAGCCCTAAGATCGCCGATCTTAAATACAGCAACTCTTTGTCCGTTTACGATATCTTCTTCAAATGGCATTCCGATCGCTTCGATTGAAATTACCTTTTGGCGATCCGTGCGATCGGGTAAAGCAATCCGCCAGGTTAGATTATGTAAATCTTGAGGTTCTGTGCAGGCGGTTTCTTCTAAGTAAATCATCTCGACCAAATAGCCATTAGAAAGGGTATAGCTGGGTTGACCGTGGGGCTGGCTATGGTGACGAATAATTTGTAGGCGATGGATAAAGGTGCGATCGCGAATGGCTACAGATAGAGGAATAGAATCGTTGGGATTATCACGAATGTAATGCTCGTCACCCGTATAAACTAGATATAAATCCTCTCCACAAAAACCAATGCCTGTGGGATTAGCAAACGGGGTAAGAGCCCGAAACTTAACCTCTCCAGTCTTAGAGTCCATGCAATAAACCGTCTCCTCAAGGCGATCGCATACCCACAGATCGCCATCATGAAATGTTAAAGACTCCTGACTGATACCCGGAGCATCAATAACTCTGATTAAACCCCGCGTAGCTCGACCAAATACAAAAATCTTATTTACTTGATGCGAACTTACATAAACTGCCCCATCTGATACGGCGATCCCGTGAATTTCTTCAGGTAGTTGAATGAAAGGTTGGAGATCGAAATCTGCCATGTCACAGTAGTAAACCGTATTACCTTGAGCCAGCCATAGAGTTTCGCCCGTAATTGCGATCCCCGTACCATCGGTAAATAGCTTGGAATTATAGGCATTAAGAATACTCGAACCTTCAGTTATGGGATCGATTTTTAATAGATGTCCTTGGTAAGCATCAAGCGCGATCGCATAGTTTGACTGCCACACTAAGCCATAGAGAGTGTAAGCACCAATGGGATGAATTACAGAAGGTAGGGTCATATTACTCACTTAATTCTGCTTAATCAATTTAATTCAATTAATTAGGGCATATTACCATTACACCTCAATATAAAATTAGTTCTTATCAGACTTTTCCAGCAATTCTAATTATGATTTTAAGCTGATCTGGATTAACTTTTTACTGTTTTGTTGCAGGTTTAATCTATTTCAGATCAACTTTTTACTGT
>CAZLKI010000321.1:0-1449 GCA_964560035.1 uncultured Synechococcus sp. | reverse complement strand
AACTTTTTACTGTTTTGTTGCAGGTTTAATCTATTTCAGATCAACTTTTTACTGTTTTGTTGCAGGTTTAATTTACTTTAGCTTAGATATATATCGCTTTGTTTTAGGTTTAATTTACTTTAGTTTAATTTTTTACTACTTTATTACAGATTTAGCTTACTTTAATTCAAGTTTAATTTACTTTAGTTTAGATTTTTACTACTTTATTACAAATTTAGCCTACCTTAGTTTAACTTTTTACTGTTTTATTACAGGTTTAATTTACTTCAGTTTAACTTTGGATTTTACTAATTTTTTAAATAGGAGAATTGCTAATCAATTTGCTTCCAAGCTCAGCCAAGTGAAGATTATATTCTGAATTGCCGCAAGAGATTCTTGGTTAATACTCAACTGTCAAATCATCTTGACGCTCTATTAAAAAAGAATGGCTATAATGCTATTCATGCTTCCTAAGAAGGCTAGACCCAAGCGATCGCCATCGCTAATACTAAACCTGAAATTATGATCGTTGACTTAGAGAATATAGAATTTATTAATAGTAGAGGACTGGGATTATTAATTACTCTACTTAAATTTATGAAGACTATTAACTGGTACTTTGTAGCGTAAACGAGCAAGTGGCAATCCTTTTAAACTTAACTGGTATTGACGGCTTATTTGAAATTTGCGAACTAGATTCCTCAGATTTAAGTAATTTTTTAAATAATTTTTCATATCGATTTAGATTACCAATCAAAAACCAACTCAGTAACTCAGTAACTAATTAAAAAATCATAAAATCTTAAGCATAGTTTCATCTAACTTTAAAGAAATAGCGTAATTATTATTACTATCTATAATTTATTAATATTCAGCCTAATATTCAATTCTAATATTGAAGCTTAATATTTGAGATTAGTATTTAAGATAAATACGTCAACCTGAAGAAGTGAAAAAATGGAACTAACTGATTTATTAAGACTAGGGCATCCTGCGATCGCCGTTACTGTCATATTTCCAATTATCGGAATGGTACTAAATATGGCATGGCAAACTAGACAACGCCGACTGCAATCTAAAGAAGGAGTTAAAAGTAAGATTCCTCCATCAGTAGGTATGGAACACGTCAAACTTGGCAAAGTTCTATCTGGGGCAGTTGTGGGTATTTGTTTGCTGGGAATGCTTCACCCCACGGTTAAATATATTATTAAGAACGATCTAGTCAATAAAAATCTCACGCAAGTTTTAATTTTGGTACTTTTATTTGCTGCTACGATCTCCTCTTTAGTGTTTCTCTACATTGCCCGCGAGCGTTTGTGGCTGGGTATATTTGCCACCTTAACTGGTATGGGCGTTATTCTGATTGGCTTTCAAGATAATATTTTTAGACGTGAAGGCTTTGGAGCGATCTTTCGCCGAGATAATGAATGGATGACTTCTCACTTTCACTATGGCATAACTGCCACGATG
>CAZLKI010000320.1:0-3475 GCA_964560035.1 uncultured Synechococcus sp. | reverse complement strand
TTATATTTTGGCATGACAAAATCCAGTAAAATCAGGTGAGGCGGAGCTTTTTTGGCAGCAGCCAGTCCAGACATTCCGTCATTTGCTTCTAAAACTTCAAATTTATCAGCCAGTATACTCTTAACCATTTTGCGGATCATGATGCTGTCGTCAATCACCAGTACTTTACTTATTGCCATGTAAAATCCGCCTAGTATTTTTTATGATTGTCGGGTTTCTGAATGATTTAGTCAAGGTTATGCTATGTCAAGCTATGTGCTTGGAACATTTTCATAACAATTTCTCAGGGATTTACTTTAAATAATTAAGACATTTGGAAGATAAAGCTCACCCGATCGCCCTTGCCTAAAGAAATGCGATCGCCCGATCGCAGCTTATGCCTATTTCCTGCGGGTAATACCGAATTATTCATGTAGGTACCATTAGAGCTACCAGTGTCTTCAAAATAAAAGGCATTACCTTCAAATCTAATATCAGCATGGACGCGAGACACAATATCAGAGTCTGGAAATCCCGATACATCTATATCTGGAGGAATCATATTATTAGGTTTACCAATGTGAATTACCTGTAAATTAGTCGGTAACTCTAACTTAATATTTGTCTGGACGTGAATTAAAAAAGCTCCCACTTGTTGCAGTTGCGTATGGGGATTATTTTCAGCAGGAGCAGATTCAATTAACTCTGGCTCAAACTCAATTTCATTGGGTAAATCGGGGATGGAATCAGGGGATTCAGGAGTGGGTACAATTTCTTCGAGGGTCGAGGGATGATCGGTTTCTTCAGGCATATTCTTAATAGATTGAGTTGCAGATTTTAGATTAAAACCGCAACTTCCACAAAAGCTGGCATCAGATTGAACGGGACTACCACAACTAGGGCAATTGACAGTAGTGATTACAGGTAGAGGGGTATAGCATGAATCACAGTAGGTTGCACCATCGGGATTTTGATGGGAGCAGTTAGGACAAATAATCATGATTAATTATTTTGTGGGAGGTTGAGGAGTTTGGCTGGGCGTTTGAGTGGGCGTTTGAGTGGGAATTTGAAGAACTGTCTTAGAAACCATGCGTGTTTGCTTGCGTTCTGCTTCACTTAGATCGGTTCCAGATTGCAAAGTTGTAGCACTGGCTTGTAAAACCGTGGCTGCTTGCCGATCGCCCATCTGTAAAGCAGTTTTCGCTGCTGATTGTAACATTGTTACGGCACCCGTGCGATCGCCTTCTTTTAATTTAGTTTCGGCTAATTGGGTTTGACGATATTTAGCTAATGCCAAGATGCTGGGCTGAACTTGAGGATTAATTTGGGGTTTAAAGTCTTTAATTAGGATCAGATCGGCAGTAACAGCAGGTGACAGTAAGCCTTCTAATTTAGATTGGGGATCATCATAGCGAATTTGGGCGGTAACTGCTTGAATACTATTTGGGCTAGTAGTGGGAATAATATGGGCGGAGTTGTGATTGATATAGAGGTTAACGATAATCGTGCGATCGTTGCCTACCATCAAGTCTCCCAGTCTCACGGTATAAGTATCTGCATTTCTTTCAGGCTCTAATTCGATCGTATCGGGCATAACTTGGGCGATCGGTTTAAGCTCGGCAAGGCGGACATTAGGAGCTAGTTTCAAGATTAAATGGGCGTTAATTAATCCTACAGATTTGGCACGGCGCAACAGTCTTTGAAATTCGGAGGTAGCTCGATCGGGATTTTCTATGTATGCCATTGCTCCACCGCCTGCATCGGCAATTTTTTCAAGCACATCTTGATTCCAAGAATCGCCAAATCCCAACGTATGTAAAGTCATGCCATATTCGGCTGCTAGTTGAGAAAATTGGAGGCAACGCTGATTATCACCATGTTCGTTTTCGCCATCTGTAAGTACAAATGCTTGGCTGATCGTATTTTGCTTGGCTTTACTCAGTTCTTGGAGCGCGAGTTTGATCCCTTCGTCAATGCTTGTACCACCAGAAGCTCGCAGAGATTGAATATTATCTTTAACCGCTTCGGGATTAGTTAAGGTTTGATTTGCCACTACAACTTTAGCTTTATGATCGAATCCCACCACGCTAATGTAGTCGGTGTAATTCATTTGATCGATGATTTCCCTAGCTGCTTTCTTAACTGTATCTAAAGGCTGTCCGCCCATAGAGCCACTGTGATCTAAGACTAAACAAAGATTTAAGGATGTACTACTAAAACTAGCATCAGCATCTACCGAAACAGTGATTGCTAACTGGCGTTGGCTGGTACTTTGGGAACTATCGAGTTGGCGATCGCTAAAATCACAGGACAGATTTACACTCATACAGAAAGCTTTTGGTTAAGATTTACTTAAATCATATCTAACTCAAGGCATTATCGCAGGGAAAACTCTATGAAAACCACAACCGAGATTTTAGAAGAAGGAGTAAAAATGGGTGCAGTAAGAGTGAATGTTAAACTAACCAGTGTCTTTGAGGAAGGTTTAGTGAGTCGCGGGTCTTTACATCCTAAGCACCTCAGAACTTATGAAGCCATAGGATTAGTTGATACAGGAGCATTAACTTTAGTTATTCCGCAGAAGGTTGTCGAACATTTGGGTCTAAAAATTCGTAAACAACAGGTAGCTCTCTTTGCCAATGGGGCACAGGAAGTTTTAGGGGTAACTGAGCCTGTCGAAATTGAATGTCAAGGGAGAACGGCGGCGGTTGAAGCATTGGTAGTTGGTGATGAGATTTTAATTGGGCAAGTAGTCTTAGAATTAATGGACTTCTTGGTAGATTGTAATAACCAACAATTAATTCCTAATCCCAAAAATCCTGACTATCCTGTCGCGATGATTTAGCTAAGATTAAATAATGCTTAATGAGTTCTTAGATTTCCAGCTTAATAATCAGATTGCCGATCGATTTATTAAACCCGATCGCTCTAATCGTGAAGTAATTAGAAAAATGGGCTATGCTTTTGTAGACTTGATTACAGATGAGGTTTTGGCTAATCACGATCGAGATTTTGTCAAAGATAATTCGGCTTTAAAACTAGATATTCCCCAAACAGGAATCGGCTGGGAGGATTTACTTTTAGAGATGCGATCGCAAGTTTTACCCCGCAGTCTTAACCTCAATAGTTCGCGTTATATGGGACACATGGACTCGGTGCCGTTAGCAATTACAATTTGGGCTGATGCTTTAGCCAGTGCCGTTAACAACAATATGCTCAGTAGGGAACTGGCTCCGCTTTTTACCCAATTAGAAGCCGATTTGATGTCATGGTTTGGACGATTATTTGGTCTCGGCGACAAGAGTTTCGGTACGCTCACCAGTGGCGGCAGTTTGGCAAATATTACGGCTTTGTTAGTTGCCCGCAATTATAAATTTCCTGAAAGTAAATCATTAGGGCTTAACAAAAATAATAGTAAAAATTACAATGAAAATAAATTAGTGGCATTTATCTCCGATGCGGCGCACACTTCCTTTGATAAGGGCATGAATGCGAT
>CAZLKI010000319.1:0-3477 GCA_964560035.1 uncultured Synechococcus sp. | reverse complement strand
TTCCGATGCAAATGTTGACCCATAATAATATGCTCATTCACTTCCATTTCGCCTAGTTGGTATTCTAGGTAAAAGCGACGGGGACAATATTCCCAAGCATTAAGATAAGCAAGGGGTAAGTAATCTTCTGATGTGACACTCATTACTTTTTCCTAATTTCATTACTCTTTGTTTTCAGCTTTACCATTCCCATTCCCATGGTCGTTTTGCGACCCACACCAGAGAAAATTGCGAAATGGCTTAAAACTGTTGCAGCTTTGGCTTGATCGGGATCGAAAAATCTGTAACGAATCCAACCTACTGTACCGATTTCCTCAGCTTGCATTTTCATGACCTGGGTATGTAAATCATAGGCAGAGACAACTGCTTGCCAAGGAGTTTCTGGGAAATGCAGTGCTTCGGGAGCCGACTGGTTCCATCGTCGACGTAGACCATTAAATACCATCTCAGGAAGTGGAAATGTTTGAATAATTGACTCTTGTTTAAAACTGGTAGGTGTCAGAAACTCAAGTTCGATAGCTTCCATCACGGGTATTTGAAATAATTGCTCAAAGGTTATGGAATTGAGAAATTTTACCTGTGGCTGAAGACGACACGGTACACCAGACAGATGAATGATTTGCCCCAAATCTGATGCTATACCCCAAAGCAATGCAGTAAGCAGTTCCTTTTTAAATACTGTAAACCTTACCTGTAATTGCTGATTGCTCGTGAATATATGACTAATAGTAAAAGGAACGCGGTTAGCTGTATGCAGTATCGCTGCAAGTTCGGGGTCGGCATTCGCAAACCATTGTAGGCAAAAGGAATGGAGCGCACGACTTACGTTTGATGGTAATTTACCTTGGGGCGTAAAAGTAAGTTGAATAGCGAACAGAGTATTGGATTCTGTCTCAACACCCATCACAGTATAATGTCGCCCTTCCCACTCGATTTGCGCTGATTGACTTATCTTTTGACAAATATTCTGCAACAAATCAGGATAGATTCGAGGGTGCGGCAGAATAGGCATAACCCTATATACCCCTTGAATTGGTGCAAGTGTTATCCAAAAAGGTCTATCAGGAATATTGGAAAGCCAATCGGTTAAAAAAATACTGTCAGCAGAAGGCGGACAAGGACGCAGTGTTAGAGATAAAGCTGCTAAATTAGAAGTTGTCGTCGATATTTCGGATGTAGTAGTCATAATGAGCACTGGTAGCCTTTAGTTTAAGGGGCAAGAAACCAGACTGAATGATGCGATCGCTGCCTAGTTTCATTTTCTCATCTGAATATGGATTGATTTTTCCAAAGGTAGTTTTGGCTCCTAAGTCATCCATCGGTTGAATCACAAAACTCTTACTAGGATCGATTTGGATTATAGGCTTATCAGTTTCTTTGGCATCATCTGGCAAATATTGAAAGAAGCAGCCTCGCTTGCCAAAGTAGTTAATTTGAGCAAAGAGATTTCTGAGATCTGCGGTGTGATCGCTTTGTCCACAACAGATCTGCAAATTCCCATCTAGATGAACCCACTCTCGAAACACAAATCCACTCTGCATAGGTAATGTTCCGCGACTTTTATCGGCTTTGTCTGCGGTTTGATCGTAGTACCTCAGTTTGTAGCCATTGCGATTTACTACTAGTTTCTCAGGGGGCAATACTTGAATGGTCAAGTCCCGAATCCAAGCAAATTCTCGATCGATCCATAGATCGAGATTGTTTGGATGCTGACTGCCAAATTGTTCTAGCATTACCTTTAGCAATGCCATTTTGATTGCATAAGGGGTCGGTACTAGGTTCGATCGCGCTGCCATGCTAGTTGCATCTGAACGCTTGAGGGAAAATAGACTCACTGGCAGATAACTTACGGTTAACCATTTACCCTCAGATTGAGACTCTTCAAGTTGGGGTTTAGCTTTACTCTTCTGCTTCGGCATGGTTGCTCTCCCAAGGTTGCGCTTGTTGAATGAGAATCTCGATTTGCTCAGCAAATTCAGCCAAGGTTTCAAACTTGTAAGTGTGAATTGTGCCAGCACCATTAATACGGTTTAAAGTCTGAGCTAGACTATCAATCTGCTGCTCAAAGCTATCGACTTGAAGCGGACTTACCATTGGAGCAGGGCAGCGTTTAGTGCTAACAGAAATTACACCAGAGAACCCATCTGGGTGAGGTAAATGGGTATTGCGTTTAGCTCCATTCGGTTGCAAGAAGGTATAAAGTACGCTCTTGAGCAATGCATCGAGCCGTTTTTTGCGCTCAGCTATATCGATCGCATAGTTGAAACTGTGGGGATTATAGCCAATCCGAAAGGCTTCGATATTCAGTACAGAAGCATATAGACCAGAACTCACTTGCACGTTATAAGGTGTGGGATTGTCTTCACCGTACTTGGCATGGAAATAGCTTTGGGTTTTAACAAAAGATGGCACTCCTACAACCGTACCAAACTGAATCACTGACTCTCGTTTTAAGGTTTTACCACCTTTGACGGTTACCATAAAGCCCTCCAAGTCACTTACAGAGCACTTTATGAGAATTGCATCAAGATTTGCAGTCAGATCGACTTGTGCTTTTTCATCATGGCTATCCGTTGCTTCCCCTTCTTTCTTCTTGGAGGGCTTTTGTATAGTGATGATTGACATCCGATCGTTGCCCAAGTCATAGCCAACGAGATCGGGACTCAATCGCTTACCACCTTCAGATAAACTTAGCCCAGATTCCGTCGCAATGCGATGTAGATGTTCTCCCTGAATATGCTTGAGCATATCGCCAGATACACCATTCACATACTGCGGCTCGGAATTTCCCTTATCGATTACATAGTAACGACGGGTGAGTGATTGATTACCTTCATTACCTTCGTTATTGAGCGCGTGTAGCTGCCAAGAGAGCAAGCCACTAATAGAAATCGAGTAAACTGGAAACTGTGTACTAGTCATGATTATATTTCTCCTTATTCGTTATCGCTGGTATTTGCTTGATCGCCATCATCTTCAGTTATCGCACCTGGTGGTTCATCCTTAAGTGGTTTCTTCCACTTCGCATAGCCATAAGCCAGCAAGAGATTTGCCACAAGCCCACAGCTAAAACGCTTGTCATCAAGAAGCTTTAGGAACTCTTCTATATCGTCATTCGTCACCCAAACTCGTCTGAGATTTTTCCCGTCTTTCAGAAGCTGTTCAGTAATCCGCAGGTTCTCACTTTCATAATTAGTCAAAAAGGCTGTCAACTCTGTAATAAAATCTTTTTTAGAGCCTGTATTATTGCCAAGCCTTTGAGCCAAGCCATAGGTACGTTGCCAATCAAGCTCAATTGAACCTTCTTTCGTTTTGATTTTTCCTGCATAAACTGTGGCACTGTTAATTGCTCTAGCAATTCTACGAAACCCAGAGTTCTGAGTAATCTCGGTTGTTGACCAATCTTGATCGGTCTTATCAAAACTTTGAGTCATAATGTCTAATCCTTCTTCAGAGAATAGTTTGGGTGGATACTTA
>CAZLKI010000318.1:0-3480 GCA_964560035.1 uncultured Synechococcus sp. | reverse complement strand
AAATCGCATTTAATTTAGCATGAGAAATCCAAGTAACATCAGGCGATCGCACTGCTCCATTCGGCAAAGTAAAGCCTCCCGATGAATCAAATATTTCTCCAGTTTTCCCCCTATTATTCCAGTTATATGTTTGAGCAGTTAAGCTCCCATTCCGTTTAGAACTTTCCCATCCAGTAGGTGACATGACAATTAGTTCCCCAGCACTTGTTAACTCTAATCTTAATTCTGGATTTAACTTACACAAAGTCTCAAATTGATCGCGATTCACTCGTAAGGATACGTCACTGACTTCGAGAAATACTCTATCTTGATTAATTGGAGATTGAGTTAACACCATAAGAGCTTAAGATAAATTTATTCATTAACTCTACCAAATCAGAGATAAATCTAGTGTAAACCCAAGCAGTACATCGTTGCCAGATACTTCTTTAGGATATTTCAAAACCTCTGTGTTTTTCCCTAAACGATAAATTTCCACTTCTAGATCTTGGAGATTTATTAACCACCCTAAGCGCACTCCATTTTGTTGATATTCAATCATCTTTTCTTGAATAGTTTTCAGGCGATCGCTTTTAGACCGAAGCTCGATTACAAAATCTGGAACTACAGTTGGAAAAGTTACTTTAAGGGAAATCGCATTTAATTTAGTATGAGAAATCCAAGTGACATCAGGAGATCGCACTGCTCCCGAAGGTAATGTAAAACCACCTGAAGAATCAAAAGCAACTCCCAACTTAAATCGTTCATTCCAATTGTACATTTGAGCACTCAAACTTAAATTCTGTCTAGAACTTTCTAAAGCTGCTGGTGCCATGATAATTAATTCTCCTGTGCTTGTTAGTTCTAATCGCAGATCGGGATTTAGTTGACATAATTGCTCAAATTGATCGCGATCGCAATGCAGAACCGTATCATTGACATTAAGGATTAAATCAGTGGGGGATTGAGCTAAAACCATAGGAGTACCCTTACTATAATTTTTATGTGATTTTGAAATTAATTTCTAAGATGGTGTTTGCAGATTGAGGATAATTTTTTCGAGGTCTTGGCGATCGGCTCGATAAATTTCCGAACAAAATTGGCAAGTTGCTTCTGCTCCTTTATCTTCATTAATCATATCTCTCAACTCAGCTTCACCGAACATTCTCAATGCTCCTAAAACTCGCTCAAAGTTACACCGACAATTAAATTGAACGGGTTGCACATCGGGAAAAATATTCAGTCCTAGATCTCCTAAAAGATCTTCTAAAATCTGATTCAAAGACTTTCTTTGTTTTAGAAGTGAAGTAAATTCATTTAAACTGCGTACGCGATTATCTAAAAGTTCCATGAGATTATTATCCCTTCTCGCTTGAGGCATAATCTGCAAAAGCAGCCCTCCTGCGACACTTACACCATTGGCATCCACAAAAACTCCAGATAATAATGCCGAAGGAATCTGCTCGGAAGAAACTAAATAATAGGTAACATTCTCACTAATTTCATTTGATACTAGCTCGACGGTTCCTGAGTAGGGAGTTCCATAGCCAACATCTCGAATCACTTGTAAGAATCCATTCTCTCCGATCGCCCGTCCGATATCGGGTTGAATAGATACAGAGGATGGAAGTGTTAAGGTCGGATTATTTACATAGCCGCGTACAGTGCCATCAAATCCCGCATCAGCGAATATTAGCCCCAACTCTCCATCACTATTAATCCGAATACTTACTCTGGCTTGAGGTTGTTTCATTCCCGATGCTAAGAGTAAAGCTGCGGTCATAGTCTGCCCCAGCGCGATCGCGGTCAAATCCGACATTTTATGTCTACGTTGTGCCTCTATGGTCAAGTCTGTCGTAATCACTGCTACGGCTCTAATTCCATCGTCTGCTGCGGTTGCACGGATTAAGCGATCGCCCATGCTTTTACCATTATTTTCTAAGGCTTCCATATCTGTATTCAAAATCTATAAAAAATCTTTAGTCAAAATCTTTAGTCAAAAAAGTTCAAAAACTAAAATTAAGTTAGTTCTAAAACGGTCTCTAATATACTAAACCCTTCAACTAATCTATATAAATGACTAATTGGGTTAGTTAGATTTAAGTATTTTGGACATCCGCAAGCCGAGAAACCTCAAATCTAGTCATCCACTGCTCCAAATACGCTTGATTTGTCTGAATCTGTGCGGGGATTTCCGTATCTAAAGAAAATGGTGCCAATCCTAAAATAGTAGCTGTAGTTACACAAAACATGGATTTTTGAAAACTTTCACAGATTTTTACTCTCAGATCGTGACTGCCACGCGTGCGATCGCTATAAATCTTTTCTAAATAGTCGGGCAAAAAATGACGCATATCCTGCATTAGTAAAGTTGGTGGAATACCCGCACCACCTACAGGCAAAGGATCGGCATACAAAGCTCCATAATTAAATCGACTTTGATCGGGAGAAATAAGGTGAGCTTGGGCGTTAAAAGAAACCGTGCCAAAAAACGGCGTACCCCTAAAGAAAATTGCTTCTACATACGGAATTGCCAGATCGGCTAAAAATGTTAGGGCTGCTGAAGCTGGAATAATTTCATAAACTTCGCCATTTTCCTCAACAGCATAGATAAAGGGAAGATTGGCAGCTCGGACTAATCCATTTTTAATGTACTCTACTACGTCTGGAATCGATTTAACCTCACCGCGATCGTATCGATCTGATAAGGATAAAAACATCTCTGACATTACGCGCCAAAACTGCCCCAAACCACTGTAGTAACATGACTGGCGGATCTGCTCTGGTAAAAATTCAGGAAATATACGGTCTAAAATTTTAATTGGGAGGTTATTTTTAAGCTTGGCATCAATTACTCTTTGGCAGTTGTACTTAAATTCTGACGAATCAAGATAGAGATCTAAGCCGCCGCCCCCGTGCCACAACATAGTTTTCATGCAATATTCGGCATATTCAAAATTAAGGCGATCGTGCCATAGATGCTTGCCTAATTTAGAAGCTGAGACTTGACCGTTAAAGTATTTAAAGAAAGGGAAAATCACTAAAAATTGATGTTCGGAAATATAAATCAAATTCTGATAGTAAGCTTCGAGAACTATACCGTAGCTTTTTAAGATCCCCACTACTTCTAAAAGATTATTTTGGGTATCAGGGAGTAGAGCCAGTCCAGATTTTAGCCGTTGGATATAAGGCTCTAGAGGATGGGTTTTAAGCATGGTTTCAAAACAGCAGAGGATAGAAAAAAGGGTAATTGTTAAAATTTACTCTTACATCCTAGCTCAGTTAAACGCCTTGAATATCACTCAAATATCAGTTAAGTGACAGATGCCGACGGCTTAATTAGAGGATTAACTTATACATACACTATGTCTGTTCCCCAAAAGCGATCGCAAAGTCCAAAAATTAACACACTCAACTCAGACTAAACTAGAAATAATATTAAACGATCAGCTATGAATCAAACTAATGATCAAGATTTAAAGATGTCTAGCTTAACAGAAA
>CAZLKI010000317.1:0-3487 GCA_964560035.1 uncultured Synechococcus sp. | reverse complement strand
GTAGTAAGAGTCATGTTCAGCATCTTTTCTAGTAAATGGTTGATATGTTCCAAATAGAGAGACTTTGCATCCACAGTAAGAGGCATAGGCGATATGTGAGCCAAGTGTATTAGTTGTCATGTAGTCAAAACTACTAAATATTGTCTGCATTCTTAAAAGTGCATTTTTATCATTTACGGAAGCTCCAGTTATACAAGGTATCCCAGCATTTTCAAATTCTTTAACCCAATAACCTTTTTGAACACATGAACTATGAACACATGCGACTATTATAGGGAAGTCTGCTTTTAGTTTTACGATTTCTTCAGCGTAAGTATTATGATCCCACTGATGTTCTGTATAGGGTAAAGAATGGGGAGGCATCACTAATAGGGAATTTTCTTTACGAGTAACTTTAGATTTGTCTAAATAAATAAACGGTAAACCAACTGCTTCTGCGTTAGTGATTCCAAAGCTTCTTAGAGATTCAACTTGTGATTGATTAGCTACTAAGTGAGTCTTAAAAATTCCATCACACCATATTAATTGAGATAGGCTTATTATTTTCTCAGGAAACAACCAACCATGAGTCCATGTAGCAAAACTTTTAGGAGGTAGTTTCCTTTTGATTTGAGCTGCAATTATATGACTTATTCCATAAAAATCTGGCTCTCCACGAAGTTCGATTTCTTTAAATGGAGGTAAATTATTTGATAACCAGTAAATATCTTGTTCTTGCATGCGACTTTAAATTCCATACTCTGTGATTACAACAGAGCGATATAAAACATCATTGATGACATAGGGACAGGTTTCTGGAAATTCTAATCCAGTTTCTCTAAAGGCATCTGCATAAGCGATCTTATATATTTTATGCAACCATTCATCGGTCAAATACCTTTTCAAACTAGGACTATCTTCTAAATAAAGATCAATATTAGCCCGTTCTCGTTGAATTATCCCCTGCCAACTTCTCGATCTGTGCTGAGGCTGATAATCCCACTTCAATAAATGCTGGACAATTAAACTTAGGCTACTCAATAGGCGATCGCGCTCCCGTTTCGACAAATCCCTAACCTCCTCTACTAGATTCTCGATGTCTAGCTCTTCAAAACGCTTGCTAGATATCAGATCAGCCATCTGTTCTGACCACAAAGCATAATCCTGTTCGTACAATGTCGCCATATTTATATAGCCTCCTTGATCGCTATTTGAACTTTCATATTAAAAGTCAATATAGCTTAAAAAACTTGATTCTATTGTGGAAGGGTACCAAGTTTCTGATGAATGACCTGCCCAATGCTTAGGGGCATTAAATATACTTTCAAGATAAAGAAGTTGAGCGGAATAAAAGATCTTGCGATTACAATAATAATATAGTGGGTTTTACCAGTGCGATCGCTGCGTATGTTCAGGACGTTTGTAGGCAAAAAATGCGATCGGGGCTAAATTTATATTAGAGGTTTAAGGCACGATTAATAACATCGTTGAGCGAATAGGGGCAAGTATCAGGTATCTCTAAACCTGTCTCGGCGATCGCATCTAGTCGGGCTTTTTTGTAAATCACCCATAAATATTCATCGGTAACGTACTTTCGTAAACTAGGACTATCTGCTAAATAGTCGGCAATATTTATTCTCTCCCTCTGAATTGTCCCTAACCAACTTCGCGATCGCAGTGGAACTTGATAATCCCACTTCAATAAATGCTGAACAATTAAACGTAAGCTACTCAAGAGGCGATCGCGTTCCCGCTTTGACAAATCACGCACCTCTTCAACTAAATTTTCAATATCTAATTCCCCAAAACGTCCCGCCGCGATCAGATCTGCCATCTGTTCTGCCCAGAGTCCATAGTCTCGTTCGTACAAAGCTATCATCTTACTCACCTTCTAATAAATTAATATCTCGATTTAGCGCCTCGCTAATTACATACGGGCAGTCAATGGGCATATCTAAGCCCGTCTCACCGATCGCATCCAAACGACCAGTTTCATAAACTTGACCTAAATATTCATCAGTTAAATAGCGCTTTAGGCTTGGACTATCTCGCAAATATTTCTCGATATTCAGTCGTTCTCGTTGAATGGTAACTTGCCAACTTCTCGATCTTTTTCGTGGTTGATAGTCCCACTTGAGTAAATGCTGCACGATTAGACGCAAGCTACTCAATAGGCGATCGCGCTCCCGTTTCGACAAATCCCTAACCTCCTCTACTAGATTCTCGATGTCTAGCTCTTCAAAACGCTTGCTAGATATCAGATCAGCCATCTGTTCTGACCACAAAGCATAATCCTGTTCGTACAATGTCGCCATATTTATATAGCCTCCTTGATCGCTATTTGAACTTTCATATTAAAAGTCAATATAGCTTAAAAAACTTGATTCTATTGTGGAAGGGTACCAAGTTTCTGATAAATGACCTGCCCAATGCTTAGGGGCATTAATTAACCAGAATTAAGAAAGTCAAAGAGCAAGCTCACTGTGAGATCCCAGCCTAACTAGAGTCAAGGCATCATCTGTAATCTGGTAGATCGGTACTAAATCTGGCTTGAGGTGACAGTCCCTGTAGTCTGACCAGTTGCCAACTAAGGCGTGGTCTTTGTAGTGCAGTGGGAGAGTTTTGTCTGATATCAGATGAGTGATTACACTTACCAAAAGCTCGTCTAAAATTCCTCGGTGTTGCCCGCGAGATTCTCTTTTGTAATCTCGCTTAAATTGATTGGTTCGACTAATCGTCCGCATGGAGATCGCTCATTAGTTCTTTTAAGCTGGAGAAAGATTGAACTTGTCCAGTCCTAGCTGCCTTAATTGCGATAATTGTCTCCTCATTTGGTCGCAGGAAATCAAGCGGCAGTGTGTGCTCGCGCGCTACCCGCATCATTAACATACGAAAAGCATCAGAGGGGGTTAGTCCCATCGTGGCAAGCACGGCTGTTGCCTCATCCTTAATCTTTTGATCGATCTGGACATGAACAATAGAGTCGTTCGCCATTTTTAATCTCCTTTAAAATGTGTGGATTAAGCTCCTGTTTTACTCGTTTCAAGTAGACATCAGGCACAACAGTAATTAGCACGTTGTACAGCATACTCTTACTCTTATATAGCAATCCTAAGTCATTTGTGGGGTTCGACTCCGCTCAACCCATGTACGCTGAGCGAAGTCGAAGCGCAATCTAACTTATATCGGAGTACTATGTTTAATATTATTGCCCAGTTTCTAATAAATCTGCCATCTGTTCCGCCCAAAGTCCGTAATCCTCTTCGTATATAACTGTCATTGCGTAGCACCTCGTTAGAAAATATCATTCTATTAGCTAGTTTTTAGCCATCACCTGAAACTCTTCGTTCCTTGACACTAACTCTCTATAGTCTCCCACATCTGCCACAGTGCCATTTTTGATTAAATAAAGCCGATCGCAATTTTTTACAGTACTTAGTCGATGGGCGATCGTGATCATCGTTTTATGTCCGCTCATAGCTTCTAAAGCCTGCATAAACTCTCGCTC
>CAZLKI010000316.1:0-3493 GCA_964560035.1 uncultured Synechococcus sp. | reverse complement strand
GGGGCATAAGCGATCGCCCACCACACCACATCTAGTTAAAGAATTGATTACAATATAAAAGTTTACAAAACTATAAATTCTAATCCTATGACAGTTGCTCATCCTCGCAGATTTAGAAATCAACTAACGGCTCAAGCTATCCTAAACCAAATCGTTAATACGCGCGAAATTCATATGGTTACTCTTAACCGTTATCGTTATAGCGAACAGCGCAGTTGTAAAGATCTCACCGATTTAATTGAAAGACTAGATGGTACTCCCCGCGATTTGATCAAAGAACTTTCCCATCATGTATCCGATGAAGCTCGTCATGCCTATTGGCTTACAGATTTACTTTATGATTTGGGCGAAAGTATTGGTACGCCTCCCGGCACTTCTTATATTCATGAGTTTGAGCGGTTAATTAAAAATAATGCGGTTCTAAATTCAGAAGATTCCGTAATCGAAGCACTAGCAGCAATTAATGTCACAGAGAAACGCGGTTGTGAATATTTTTCAGCGCACATTAAAGCACTAAAAACTGCCGAGCAGACCTCTGAGAATATAAAAATTCGGGAAACCATTGAAAAAATCATGCCTGAAGAAGTAGGTCATGTGCGTTGGGGTAATCGTAAATTGGCAGAAATCGCCCATAAAAGCCCAGAGCATAAAGTCAAAGTTGACACCGCCAAACGCAAATATATGGCGATCGAGCAAGCTGCTTTTGAGTCGGGGATGGACGTAATGGCAGGTGCGGAATTCCGCCGTTTGGATAATCTGATGAAAGTTGTAGAAACAATGCCAGTTTGGCAACGCCCCCAATATCTAATGGAACATTTACCTGAGACTTTATTTGCTCCAGAACTGCAAAAAACTCGGATTAATTTGATGCAGCAAGCATGGCAACGCGATCCGATCAACTTTGTCCAAAAGTTTATCCCCATGTTTTTTAGTGCTGACTTAAGCTCGGCTCAAAAAGCTACCAATAACAATTAAGGTGTATTTAGCATTGCTTTTAAGATAAAGTGCAATCCTATAAAACTACTTATGGCAGCACTTACTAGAGCGATCGCGGTGATTGGACTTTTGAGAAATGGTAGTAGGGGCTGTAAGGCGAAAGTAAATAGCCCTATTACTACAACGATTAGGTATTTAGGATAGTTAAGTATATTTTTGAAAAAGTCTTGCATATTATTTGTGAGATTTTTTTTGTGAGTGTGTGGAAATAAGTTTGTTATTTAACGTGAGTTCGGGATAAGAAGTAAATAAATTAGAGTCTATGACTACATTTCAAGTTTCGATCGTCAAAGTTTTATTTACTTTATAATAAAATCCTCAATCCAATCTGAGGTTACTTAAGCGATCGCCACCGCACAAGCTATTTTAGGACTATATTTTAGAATCTATGAGGAGTTTAAATGATTACTGTAAAAAATCTAAACAGATAAGTCTTCTAAAATTTGGATGAGCTCGGATTCAAATCCCACTTGCGCCCGATTGGTTTTACCGCCTACATATAAGCTATCACCTACTTTGAGCGCCCAGATTTGTGAATGGCTGACATAACTCATAACGACCCCTATCATTAATAGCCCAAATCCAGTATAGACAATAGGAATACCGGGATCGGATTTAATTTGTAATCCCGTGCTGCCCACCAGTTCTTTAATTGTTAAAGTCACGCCATTGACTTCGGTGCTGCCACCCCCTCGGACTGTGGAGGCGATTTTACCTTTTTCGTCATAAATTAATAATGTCCCTTGCAAATCTGGAGCAATTAGCGTTACCCCAGCACTAAGATCGGGTTTAGTTGGTAGCCAAGTTCCCCAAACTTTATTAGTAGTACCCTTTGTTTGTAAAGCCGTCATCGGTAGCTGTAAGACGGGACTGGTGTTAAGGGTAAATCGCACGGAGGCAATGTCCCAGTTAGCTTGATAAAAAGTTACACCGTCATAGCGTAGGGGTTTATTGACATAAATAGTTTGGCGATCGCGCTCTGCTCCAGATTTAGCATCTACTACCGAAAGATCGGAATAAAACTGATCGATCGCTCCAGTGGGAGTATATTCAATCCAAAAACGATTAACTTTTATCGACCAATTACTAGGAACGTGCGACCAAATTCCTGCTTCGGTTACATTTTTAATTTGAAAAGTTTGACCGCTAGGAACCATCTCCTGCCCTGTAAATCCTGCCAAAGAGCCCCAAATTGCCCCCGCCAAAATTAAAAGCATACTGGCATGAACCAAGATGGGACCGATTCTACCGATAATGCCTTTGCGGGCGTAAAGCCGATCGCTTTCTTGAAATACGGTGTAACCAAATCTATTTAGAAGTGGAGTTAAAAGTGGAGGTATTCGATCGAGATCTAGTTTATTGAGATCTTTATTGAGATCTGCGTTATTGAGATTTACAAGTGGCGATCGCTCTGATAATTCAGTTAATTCAGTAGTTAATTCGGGATAGGTTAATTTAGTACCCATCAATCTAGTGCTGAGAGCCAGCTTACTAAAGCTTTCGGGCTTTGTATAGTAATGCCAGCGTTTGGCTACTTTAAGCATGGGTAGCTGGCGGGTAAACGTACAAACTGTCAGACTGGTACCAAATAAAATTAATAAAGTTAAAAACCACCACGTACTATAAACATGATTTAAGCCAACCGCTAAGATGACTTTGTAGCTCAGAAATCCAAATAAAGCTGGATGATCTGGATAGTTTTGCCGATAAAAATTTAAGGTCTCTCCCTGCTCGATTACTGTCCCAGAAATACTAAAGAGGGCAATTATTAGGAGTAAAGAGATCGCAAACTTGAGATTAGCTAAAATTGGAAAAAGCTCTCGACGCAGAACGTGATTTGCTTGCTTTAATTGCTTTATTAGAGGAGTTGAGTAGAAATTATCCACCAGTCATTAAGTTAATTAAAATTAGAACTTTATAGTTAGATTTTAATATTCTACTCGTCCCATATTCTACTTAGTAATAACTTGGGCTTGTAAAGCCTTAATCTCCCGCAACACGATCATTAATCCTTTATTTTGATGTTCTAATTTTTGGGAAACAGCATCAAGTTTTTTGTCTAAAATTCCCATTGCACCCTCTTGCTTTTGCAGGCGAGTTGATAGAGCATTTATTCTGGCTACTACTTCTCTTTGAATTAAATTTTCAATACCTTGAGCGAGTAGAGTTTCAGTGGCAGTGAGGCGATCGAGTACGCGTTGCGAATTTCTAGAGTCGTCACTCTGGGCAACTGCAGCGATCGCAGATGCAGGTACGCCAGTTTGGAGTAATTGATCGATTCTAGAAATTAAAGCTTCGGGCTCAAAGGGCTTTTCGAGAAAGTCAAAATCCCAAGGCTCGGGGACATTTTCGGCAACCTGCTCTCTTAGACCAGAGATCATAATCACGGGAATATTCTTGAGGGTATCAACTCGGCGCAAAGCCTGAAGCGTCTGGTACCCGTTATATTTTGGCATGACAAAATCCAGTAAAATCAGGTGAGGCGGAGCTTTTTTGG
>CAZLKI010000315.1:0-3500 GCA_964560035.1 uncultured Synechococcus sp. | reverse complement strand
GGGCATAAAACCAAAATCAGCCCCATTACTTAACTCGACTAAATCTAATTATTAAATTGATTAACGTCCCTGTGCTAATGCCTGATCTACTCGGTCTAACTCTAGGATGACGCGATCGCGAACTTTAGGCGGAACTGAACGCTTAGTAGTGCCATTGTAGTAACTGGCTAGGGCATTGAGCGCAGTCCGAAGAGTTGTAAAAGAAGTCAAGCCCAACTTTTCGGAGTCACGGCGGTAACGGGAAGCGTAGGAATTAATCTTAAAACGGGCATCAGTTTGAGCCTCTAGTTTTTTGGGATCTTTGGGATCTAAACCTACGGCAAATCGCAAGCTATTAACTACGGCTTGAGTATCTTGAACGTAGTTACCTACTATACCCGCGTTGGCTTGCTCTAGGATTTCTTTATTCGTTGTAACTTTTTTACCCGATCCAATTAGTGCCGCTTCAACATTGCTATTACCAATTAAAAAAATTATGCCAATCAGAACCAATGCCACCAAACGGACAGATAGACCAGTGAGAAAAAGAGTTAGATTTTTTATCATAAATTTTTTTTCAAATCTCATATTAAAACAAATCTCATATTAAAAGATATTAGGAGATTATGAACTCCCAAGATCGGATTATAAATTCCAATTTAGTTTCAGATTTTGGCAATGTTATGAATTGATGACAATTTTAGGGATCTTTATCTAGCTTGGGGATCGATTTTAGGGCGATCGCGCTCAAGGTAAAAATCACAGACTCATGAATAGGTAAATCATTCAATGAATTGATATTAAGTAATTATTACTAAAAGCTTAAAAAAAGTAGTTTAAATTCGATCCCAAAACCATTGACGATCGCCAATTAATTGTCAAGAATGTAAATGTTAAGATTATTCCAACAAATTCAGACTGAATTCATTCGATCCCATAAATTTCCTTTTAACAAAACTTTAGTGAAAAAAAGTAGCGAAATAAAGTGAAATTATTTTTGGGATCGGAACCTATCATCAGAGGTAAAAATGGCAAAAGAGCGTCCACCGGTTGAAGAGATGACTTTACGTCAACTGCGTAAGGTTGCTGCCGAGTTAGAGGTTTTTCGTTACAGCCGAATGCGTAAATCTCAGCTTCTAGAAGCAGTTCAAACTATTCAAGTAGGCAGCAAAGGGTCTTTCAACAAGTTAAATCGTAATTTGGATAAAAATATGACAGATGCAAAGGAAACCGTGGAAGCTACAAAGTTCGATCTAGGCGAAGAAGATCTGACTCCTATTACCCTCACTGCCATTGCAGAACGCGATATTCCTGAAGGTTACGGCGAAAGCAGGATCGTCCTTCTACCCCGCGATCCCCAGTGGGCTTATGTTTATTGGGATATTCCTAACTCTGAAAAAGAGGCAAAGAGATCCCAAGGCGGGCAACAGTTGGCTTTACGTTTATACGATGCTACCGACTTAAATCTAGATTATCAATATCCTCACAGCATTCAAGAATATCCCTGTGATGAACTAGCAAGAGAATGGTATCTACCCGTACCTGTAAGCGATCGTAGTTATATTGTCGAAATTGGTTATAGATGTGCCGATGGTCGTTGGCTGGTACTTTCCCGTTCTGTCCCCGTAAATATCCCTCCCGCCTATCCTTCCGATTGGATTGAAGATCACTTCATCACCGTGCCTTGGGAACAAAGCCTCGTGGGTGAGACCTTCTTTAACCTAATTACACCAGAACAAAAAGCCGTAACTGCTAAGTCGTCTAATGGTGCTGGTGCCACAACTGAGATTAGCCCTAATCCCATCTATGACGAAATGTTTAACCTTACCCAAAGTGTAGAAGAACAGAGAGTTGCAGGTTCGCTATATGGTTCAATGCAACAATCTGGCGCAAGTACTGCCTTTGAATCTTTAAGTTCCTATGTATTTCCTTCAGGTGTAGGAATGTGGAGTAGTGGTGCGGGCTTATCTGGTCGGACTGCCTCTGGTATGGGGATGTCTGGAATTGGCATGATGGAAATTCGTCCTCGTCAGTTTTGGCTGGTGGCTGATGCCGAGCTTATCGTCTATGGAGCAACCGAGCCTGATGCAACTGTAACGATCGCGGGTCAGCAAATTAAGCTTAATTCTGACGGTACCTTTCGCTATCATATGTCTTTCCAAGATGGCATAATTGATTACCCTATTTTTGCTTTAGCCGCAGATGGCGAACAAAACCGTGCTATTCACATGAAGTTTGAACGTCAAACTCTTGAGCGTAGAACTAATACTAAAGAAGAAGCGATCCCTGAATGGCTGGCTTGATTGAAATTTCTAACTAATTTCTAATTTTTTACTTTTGTAGAGTTTCATGTTTGAGATGCGATCGCGGACATGAGGCTCTTTTTCATACTTATTTTATGCCTACTATATATAAGTTTTTGTTAAGTAAGTAGCAACGACAAAGTACATTTAATAGTGTGAAATAATGCGAACTTAATAAAATATTTGATTAATATCTTTAGTGAAAATTTATCTTAAAAATTTATCTTAAAAATTTATTCAGTGTTGTAAAAATCTTAAATTTTCTAAGTTCGGTTTATTTCTATCACTTACTTGCTTAGATTATGAACAACGTAACTCGCTATCAAAATGCCGCGCTTCAATACTATTTAGACCTCACAGGTTCTTCCTATCTTCATTATGGCTACTGGGAACCAATTCCGTCTAGTACAGATGAATTAACCCTCTCAAAGTTACATACTGCCCAAGAAGCCTATGCAACGCACCTTTTATCTTTTATCCCCACAGGGATTCATACCGTTTTAGATGTCGGCTGTGGAAACGGTGGTAATGCCGTAAAGATGATCGATCGCGGTCTAAAAGTTGATGGATTGGCACCCGATCCCCTTCAAGAAGCCAATTTTTTAGAACGGACAAACGGTAAGGCAATCTTTTATCCTAAAACCTTTGATGAATTCGTGCAAAATTTTCAAAATTATTCCGATCGTGCTAATTACGACCTACTCCTGTTTAGCGAAAGTAGCCAGTATATGTCTCCCGAATTAATTGCTAATGGCACATCGCAAATCTTGAAATCTGGGGGATATGTATTACTTGCGGATATGTTACGTAAAGATCCTGCATATAAAGAAGGCATATTTTCTAATTGTCTGGTTAATGCCGATTTACATAAAGCGATGGAAGCTGCGGGTTTTAAGCTCATAACCACTGATGATATTTCCGCCCATATTGCCCCAACAATTGATATTTGTGTACAAAGTTTTCAAACCTTTGGTCTTTCTACAATGAAATATATTGCCAATCTTGTCGCGATCGCTGTTCCGCCCATTTATAAAATTTTGAATTACTTTTTAGGAAGATGGCTAAAACGATTAATTGATGAAGGACTACAGGCATCAAATCTTTTCAAAAAGCATTTATGTTATGAAATCCAACTTTGGCAACGGATTTAGTATTTCTGAGCGAATCGATCGATTAATTAGATTTTTTGAATTGGATTATTAAAGTATTTAATAGGAA
>CAZLKI010000314.1:0-3529 GCA_964560035.1 uncultured Synechococcus sp. | reverse complement strand
CATACCGCACTAACCTCCGAGCATAGTGGGCTAACCTCCGAGCATACCGCACTAACCTTTTAGGAAATTAGTTTGTTAAATTTAGATAGCGATCGCTTCACGCTCCAAGAACGCAAATACTAAAACACATCTTCGTAAATATCAGTTACGGGCAAAATTAAATTCACAGAATCTAATTGCAACTTATCTTCTCTTCCTAAAGTCTCTCTTGTCCAATTCTCTTCATCAATCCGCCGATAAATTTCTATGCATATTCGATCTTGAGCAACTAGAACGTATTCTTGCAAGCTCGGAATGTTTTGATAATTTTGCAATTTTTCTCTTTTATCAATTACCTCGGTGCTAGGAGATAAAACTTCAATGATTAAGCAAGGAGAATTTAAGATAAATTGGTCTTGAGTTGACAATTCACAGCTTACAACTACGTCAGGATAGTAAAAGATACTTTTTTTCTTAATTTCAGATCTTAATTTCACTTTCATATCTGACATGAAAGCATCACAGCCACTTCCCCGCAAATGCGATCGCAACCGACTGGCTAGAGCTAAGGATAGGAGATTATGCTTCCTACTTGCCCCCGCCATCGCAAAAACTTCTCCTCCCACATATTCATGGCGGATTTCGCTTTTTAATTCTGCTTCTAGGTATTCAGAAACTGATAGAGGATAAATAGGCGATCGCATAGTCTTTTCTAACTTAAATTAGCTCTGTAACCCTAATCATTCTTAGATAGTAGGAGTAGTTTGGGACTCTAAACTTTCCCGAGCTAGACGGCGTTTCTTGGCATAAAGTTGGATGGCGATCGCAAAACTCAGAAGCATACCAGCAGTTAAAAATGTGGCACTGTCCGTAGGCAAGCTATCTTTGAATATTGCTAACAGGACAATCAGCACAAAAAAGACTGTAGGCACTTCATTAAACCACCGAAATTGTTGTCCCGTCCACTTGCATTCATCGGCGGCAAACTTTTTAATTAATCGACCGCAAACATGATGATAGCCCAGCAAAATTGCCACAAACACTAGCTTAATATGCAGCCATGTTTCTTTCATAACCTCTGGCTCGGTGTAAACTAATCCGATCGCCATTGCCACAGTTAAAAGCATTGCTGGAGTCATAATAATACTGTAGAGCCGATTCTCCATAATTTGAAACTGGCTTTTGAGAATATTTCTAGCGGGTTCTGGCTGCTCGTAAGCTTCGGCGTGATAAACAAACAACCGCGGTAAATAAAACAAACCCGCAAACCAAGCTACCATTCCCACAATATGAAACGACTTGAACCAAAGATACGCCACTAAAATTTTCCTCTCTAAAATCAAAATCTATAACTATGCTATCAATCAAAGCCATTATGTTTAAGATACTGGCTTAAATTCTGGCTTAAAATTGTGGTACTAAAAATTAGCTATAATCAGCAAGTATATTAAGAAATATTAAGACTACAAATATTAAAACAACTATGACCGAAGAAACCAACCTAGCAACTTTATCCGATCAACTGCAAAGCCCTAATTCCCGCGATCGCCTTTTGGCTTTAGTATCTCTGCGCAAACTTGAGCCTGAAGAAGCCGTCCCACTAATTTTGAAAGTAATTAATGATGAAAACCTGCAAATTAGATCTATGGCGGTGTTTGCCCTTGGACTTAAACAAACCGATGCTTGCTTACCCGTTTTACTGGAAATTTTAGAAACCGAAACTGATTATGGTATTCGCGCTGATGCCGCAGGAGCTTTGGGCTATCTCAAGGATGTTCGGGCATTTGAGCCTTTACAACGGGCATTTTATGAAGATACCGAATGGTTAGTCAGATTTAGTGCGGCAGTGTCTTTAGGGAATTTAGGCGATCCGCGTGCTCACGATGTTTTAATTAAAGCTTTGAGTGCCGAAGAAACTGTTGTCCATCAAGGTGCGATCGCTGCTCTGGGTGAAATTGGCGATCCTAGATGTGTAGAACATATTCTTAAATTCGCGCAAACAGAAGATTGGCTAACGCGGCAACGTCTCGCTGAAGCTCTCGGTAATTTACCCCACCCTAAGAGCTTACCTGCCTTAAATTATCTTTCTAAGGATTCCCATCCTAATGTCTCTGCCTCAGCCGTATTTTCGCGCGATCGCCTGCTAAATAATAGCGATTGGGGAGATTTACTTTAAGGCTCTAATCATTACCTTAATCATTACCTAACCAAATATTTCTGCAGGATCGGCAGACTGCACCTTGCGTAGAGAGATCGCCCCAGAGATAGTGCACATTAAAATCGTCAGCATCAATACCTGTAACCCTCTTTCTACCGTCATGTCTAGGGGAAGCTTTGTGGCATTTTTAGTTAGTGAATACAAACCCACACAGGCGATAAACCCCGGAACAAATCCCAAAATTGATAGGGCAAGAGCTTCTTGAATTACCACGAAAGCTAGATAAATATTGCTATAGCCCATTGCCTTGAGCGTAGCGTATTCAGCCATATGGTCGGATACATCGGTATAAAGAATTTGATAGACAATGACAATGCCTACAAAAAAGCCCATGACCGTACCGAGAGAAAAAATAAACCCAATCGATGTACTTTTCTGCCAAAAGCTCCGTTCAAAGTCAATAAATCCATTCATGGTCAAGATTTTAATGTCGTCAACTGCTAAATCTTGAGCTTTTTCAATATCTTTTAGAGTTAATTGAGCTTTAGAGATCACAATTTTATCTTTTTTGGCTACATCTACGTATTTCACGCGATCGCCGTCCACTTTAATTCCACTACTAGCAGATAAAATCACCTCCTCACTGGGCAAATTTTGAACATATTGCATGATGATTTCGTAAGGGTCGGCATTGGGCTTGAGATTGATTAACCCCACATTAATTAGTCCAGCACGGCGATTATCAAAAATTCGCAAGAAGTTAGCTTGGCTGGTCATCATCGTGCCATCGGCGGCAAAAGAGGAACCAAGTTCAAATAATCCTCCTACTGTAACTTTGCGGTTGGCAACTTCTCGACTAACAAGATTATTGCAAGCAAAGGCTGCGGGCGTGTTTTCTGTGGCTAATTCTTTAGTAACTCCACATTCTTCAGCGATCGCCCCAAATTCATTACGGGAGGCGCGATCGAATAAAATTACATCCTGCATTTTAGTTTGAGCCATATTTTCACTGGCTCCGAGCATATTAAAAATTTTCGAGTCTGGATCGGCACCTAGAACTAAAATATTACGGGTTTGTCCTGCGGGATCGTCTTTAACTTTCCAAGCTCCCAAACCAATATAAAGCTCGTTAACTGACTCTACGCCGTCATAACCCAAAGCCTGATACATTCTGCGTTGGGGGAAGTTTCTCATGGCGACTAAGTTTGTAGATTGAGGGCTGATCAGCACAATATCGCCGCGCAGATTTGTATGTAACTTGATCGCACTGGTAAATAAAGCATCTTGGAAACCGAGCTGCATAAATATTAAAATTACGGCAAACATGATCCCCGCGATCGCCACCAACAAACGACCCTTTTCATAAGTCAACTGAAACCAAGCCAAAGGAAC
>CAZLKI010000313.1:0-3586 GCA_964560035.1 uncultured Synechococcus sp. | reverse complement strand
GGGTAAAGGTTCCATAATTACTACAGGTATTATTTAATTTAATGGCATGATATGCTATTTCGCCTGCATGAGATAGTTAAAAAGCTTAAACCTTTGTAATTACTTACAAAGATCCAAATCCAGATAAATATTAGATAAAAGCTCGTTAGGTATGGAAATTTAATGAAGTTATTTATATATTTGCAATCGGCTTAAAAGTGTACTAATTAATTTTCCAGCAATTAAATATCATACATATCTAAATCCATAGCGGCGGAGCCACCTCGTTCTAGCTCTACTAATAAAGTTCCTAGCTGTCTCCATACAAATAAGGCACTGACTATTGTTAAAGCGATCGCTGTGGGATAAGCCAACTCTGGTGGAAATCCAAAAATTTCTAAGCCACAGGATAAAAATACCCCCGTGCAGATCGCGATCGCTAGGTATGGTAACTGGATTGAAAAACCTCTTAAATTTAATAAAGTCCGAGAAGACCGATTTTTAGACCACTGTTGAACTAATTCTCGAAGAGTTGCCTCAAATGCTTTACCTGCTGCCAAAGCGGCTACTAGGGAGGCACCAAACAAAAAATAAGGCGGGTTCATTGAGACGTAATAGACGATAGAAGGTGAATCCATTAGATTTTTAGGTTTAAATTTTTAGTTAAAGATCTTTAATTACTGAAATAAAATTTAGGCAGATTAATATATCTTAACTTTATCAAGCTTCTACCACTTAAATTTAACTCAATCCAAATTAAATTACGGTAAATTAACTCAAATAAGTATACCCACTGAGGCTGTGTTCGTATTTCTGTAAAAGCAATCGAGCTTCATCTAGGGTGATAGTTTTTGCTTGCAGAGCTTTTTCGGTCTCGCGGCGCATACTTTCTAAAAGTCCATCGCGGCTGTATTGAACATATTCCAGCACTTCGGTCATGGTATCGCCTTTGATTACGTGTTCGACTTGGTAGCCATTGGGTTTAACGTGAATATGCACGGCATCGGTATCGCCAAAAAGATTATGCAGGTCGCCTAAAATTTCTTGATAAGCGCCACCGAGGAATAATCCTAAAAAGTAGGGTTGATTGGAATGAAAAGTATGGAGTTCTAGAACGGATTTGACATCGCGCAAGTCGATAAATTTATCAATTTTGCCATCGCTATCACAAGTAAGATCGGCGATCGTACCACGACAGGTCGGTTCTTCGTTTAAGCGGTGAATGGGCATAATTGGAAATAACTGATCGATCGCCCAGCTATCAGGTGCAGATTGGAATACAGAGAAATTACAGTAATAGGTAGTTGCCATAATCTTTTCAAGGTCTTCTAAGTCATCAGGCACATAGTTTTGCTGGCGGACAATCTTGAGAATGCGATCGCAAGCCTCCCAATATAATCTTTCGACTCGTGCCCGTTGTTCTAGATTGAGATAGCCGAAGGAGAATAAACTTACCGCTTCTTCTTTAAACTGCGTGACATCGTGATAAGCCTCTTGGTAGTTGTCAACATTAATCTGCTCTAGGGTTTCAAACAAATTACGAATGATTAAATGTTCTCCTTCTTGTAACGGTGGAATATCATGACTGGGAATTCCACTGACATTTAAGACATCAAAAATTAGGATTGATTGATGGGAAGCGATCGCTCTACCACTCTCACTGACTATAGTTGGTACGGGAATATTATGCTCTGTACAAGCTTCTTTAACCTCGGCTACAACATCATAGGCATAGTTCTGCATATTGTAATTTTTAGAGGAGTAGAAGTTAGTTTTAGAACCGTCATAATCAACGCCCAATCCTCCTCCCACATCGATATATTTCATTTCGGCACCGCTTTTTACCAGTTGTACGAAAATTTGCGAGGCTTCTCTGAGGGCATCTTTAATTACACCGATGGAACTAATTTGCGAACCAATATGAAAATGCAAAAGTTGAAGGGAAGCCAGTAAATCCGCGTCCTTGAGCTTTTCGATTACCTCTAAAATTTCCCACATATTGAGCCCAAATTTAGCGCGATCGCCCGCCGAATCTGCCCACCGACCGATGCCTTTAGAACTGAGCTTTGCCCGTACACCTAAGATTGGTTGAATATTGAGATTTTTCGCCGCTTGGATGACTAAATCCACTTCTTCTAACTGCTCCAAAACGATAATCGGTGTTTGTCCCAATTTTCGAGCTAGGATCGCGGTCTCTACATATTCCAAATCCTTATAACCATTACAAATTAATAGTGCTCCCGCCGTTTTTAGGGTTGCCAAAGCAATTAAGAGTTCGGGCTTAGAACCTGCTTCTAGTCCAAATTGAAAGGATTGCCCGTAATGTACTAATTCTTCGACCAGCTGACGTTGTTGATTGACCTTGACAGGATAAACGCCTTTATATACACCGTTGTAGTTGTAGCGGGCGATCGCCTTGGCAAAACAAGCATTTAATCGCTCAATTCGATCTGCCAAAATATCCGAAAAGCGTAAAAGGATGGGTAGGCGTAAATTTCTTTGCTTGAGATCGTTAACTAAATTAAATAAATCGATACATCCACCGCGATCGCCCTTTGGAGAGACTGTTACATGACCTGCTTCGTTAATACTAAAGTAAGGCTCACCCCAACCATTAATCCGATAAAGTTCTTCACTATCTTGAATTGTCCATACTTTTAATTCGGATTTTAATAATTCTGCCCTTAACTCAATCGCGCTTTTAACCAAGCCGGGTAATGTAATTTCTTGTCCCATTTATCATTCCATTAAATATTTAGCTATTAAATCTTAACTTATTTATTTAATTGTTATGTATCCTGAAAACTAATATTTTTAGTTCGGCGATTTAGAAATAGATCGAAAAAAATAAATCTGCATTGTACTGATATGTCTAAATTTACAGACTCTCAATTTGTCACAGAGTTACAAGCAAAAGCCTAATAAAGTCTCTATTAGTATCTATTTCTACTGCGAAAACATCCAACAGGTTAAGGCGATCGCCAAGGCATCACTAGCATCATCGGGTTTGATCGGCTTAGTCAGGTTTAATTCTCGCATCACGGCGACTTGGACTTCAGATTTATCGGCGGCTCCGTAGCCTGTAAGGGACTGCTTAATTTGAGGCGGAGAAAATTCCATGGGAATAATATTATTTTCTGCCAAAGTCATTAAAATTACGCCCCTTGCCTGCGCCACACTAATTAGGTTACCCATACGATAAAAAAATAACTTTTCCATTCCCACAATTTCAGGCTGCCATTGAGTACAAAGGGTATGCATATCTTCGTGAATAGTTTGGAGGCGATCGCCCATCGGCGTATTTTTCGGGGTTTGAATTACTCCGTATTCTAATAACTTTGGAGCAGTATCTTTTTCTACCTCAATTAATCCAAAGCCTAAAATGGCTATACCTGGATCTAGTCCTAAAATTCGCACAAATATCTCCTCAAATCTTATCGGAAAATTGGGTTTAAAACCTCGTCCTTCAGGATGACTTTATATTCTGATTTAACAACCAGTAGAACCAATCTTATTTTAGAATAAGCTACCTAAGATTTAATTTAACCATGTTAGTCCTAGAAGCTAAGTTAAAAGGTAAAGCAGAACAGTACGCATCAATAGATGA
>CAZLKI010000312.1:0-3588 GCA_964560035.1 uncultured Synechococcus sp. | reverse complement strand
TCTGATTGCATTTTTATCTCAAAAATGGAGTTATATTTACCCAATAAGGATAAAATATTGAGAATTAAAATATTGATTCAAACTCCTACAACTGTCTCTGGATAAGGTTTTAACTATAGATTGACCAAGATTCCTTTCGGGCTGAGTAGTTACAATTGACCACTAAAATGACTGTACTCATCTTGCTTGGAAGGATGATGCTCGAAATGCCAGTGGGCTTCGATTTTATGGAGCAGCATGGTAATCAATGTTTTTTGAGATGGTTTCCGTAGGCGGATGCATAACAAATGGATAAAGCGGACAGTTGAGAGATTTTGGCAGGGTTGTAATAGTTATCTGCCGCTTATCTTAGTCGATCTCGCTTTTGTTTCCTAGCTTTCCTAAAATTAAGCCAGTCTAAGCTCTAGTTCCCAAGCCTAGTTCCCGTTCTAAAGCAGAGCGAATGCGTTTGGGTTCGGGTAAACCCACCATTTCGGAGTTGCTCTTGCCCGGAGCCACCATTGGATAACAGTTCTCATTTCTCTTAACTCTAAAATCGGCTAAAACAGGGCGATCGCACGCTAAAATTTCCGCCACTACAGATTGTAAATCATCTTGAGATGTAACTAACATTCCCTGCACGCCGAAGGCATCAGCTAATTTCACAAAGTCGGGCATCCCTACTTCCATATTTGAAGAAGAATAGCGTTCGGCATAAAATGCTTCTTGCCACTGTCGTACCATGCCTTGCCAGCCGTTATTGATAATTACAACCTTAATCTTAATATCGTACTGAGCGAGAGTAGCTAATTCCTGTAGGTTCATCTGAAAACTGGCATCACCACTGATACAGATTACTTGATCGTCTGGGAATGCAATCTTAACGCCCATCGCGGCTGGCATTCCATAACCCATAGTTCCCAAGCCTGCGCTCGAAATCCAATGTCTGGGGGTATTTTTTAGAAACTGCGCCGACCACATTTGATGCTGTCCGACATCGGTTGTAAAGAAAGCATTGGGAGCTTGTTTGCCAAATTCGTAGATAACTTCTTGGGGCGAGAGCGTGTCGGGATAGTGAGGAGCAAGTAAAGGATAATCTTCTTTCCACAGGCTAATTTGATCTAGCCATGTTTTGGTCATGATTTCTTCTTTATAAGCAGTGGCATTGAGGATTTCCGCTATTACTAAGCGCACATCGCCGACAATTGGCACTTCGGGTAAGCGGTTCTTTCCGACTTCAGCAGGATCGATGTCAATATGAATGACTTTAGCGTCGGGGGCAAATTTATCTAATCGTCCAGTCACGCGATCGTCAAATCTCGCACCTACGGCAATTAAGAGGTCGCAACCTTGTACTCCATAGTTAGCGTAGGCAGAACCGTGCATTCCCAGCATTCCTAAAGATAGAGGATGATTTTCGTCAAATATGCCTTTACCCATCAGGGTGGTGGTGACAGGGATTTGAAATCTTTCGGCTAACTCTTTAATTTCGGCAAAAGCATTGGCAATGATTGCCCCACCACCCACATACAGTAACGGACGATGTGCCCTACGGATTAAATCGATGGATTCTCTAACTGCTGTATCAATATTAGGAGGTAATATCTGATTTTGGTATCCTCTCAGATGGACTTCCAATTTAGGAAGGTATTCAAATTCTTGTTGGGCAATGTCCTTTGGTATATCGATCAGTACGGGACCGGGGCGACCAGTTCCAGCGATGTGAAATGCTTCTGCCACAATTCGGGCAATATCTTCGGGACGGCGGACGACATAGGAATGCTTGACAATGGGCAGGGTAATACCAAATATATCAGTTTCTTGAAAAGCATCGGTACCGATCGCATAGGAAGGAACTTGTCCTGTAATCACAACTAAGGGAATAGAATCCATTTGGGCAGTGGCAATGCCAGTCACTAAATTAGTAGCACCTGGACCTGATGTCGCCACACACACTCCTACTTGTCCTGTCGCACGGGCATAACCATCCGCCGCATGAACCGCAGCCTGCTCGTGACGTACTAAAATATGTCTTAGATCGCCTCTAGCCTCAGCTTTATAAATTTCATCATAAACGGGTAAAATGGCACCACCAGGGTAGCCAAATAGGTGTTTTACACCGTGTCTTTTTATACTGTCTATAAGAGCAAAAGCACCAGATTTAAGCAAGGCAGACTCCTGAGATTTTTGTAGCTATTGAAATTAATAAAAATAAACGAAAACTTGAAATCATTTGAAATCTTAGACCAGACTTTAAACGTCAAACTCTCGATAACAATGAATTTGAGCAAACTTTGGTCTAATTTACAAAACTAAAAACTAGAAGTAAATTTGAACTAATTTTTAATCTATATTCGGCTAATTGTATCAGAAACTACATGAAATTGGGGCTGAAATTTATTCATTTTATTTGTTTTTCAAACTTATTTAAGTTACTAATTCATTGATTTTGAGAAGAAGTATCGAGTTTTATATTGAGATAATTATCATGGGCAAAGACTTTCGTGCGGTGCTAGATCGCTCACTCGATCTAAAGCAATTAATTGCTCTTCCCGATCGCCTAGACAAAATTAAGTGTTGAAATAGGTAGCTTGTTTAAGTTATTAAATTTGAGTTCAGTTTCTTGGATATGGGATAGAACATTCGAGAGTGAAGAAGATTTTGGAAAGTGGTTTGATGAAATCCCTTAAGGAAGAGGGCATTATCTATTTAACGGGTAGCGATGAAATATGGATTTGCTTTAACTACAGAATTACGGAGATCGGAAGTTGGATTAGATGGAGAGGATTAGCTTCCTATCAACTAACTAATTAATCTATGCGGATAATTTGTTTGGAGATTGGTAAGATTATAGGCTCATCTGAAATTTTTTATGTAGCAGATACTGGATCGATGGCAGGACAATTGGCTTCAGACTAACTTTTTGGAAATGGACTAATCGAAGTTGTTAGGAAAGAACTTAAAACCTTAATTGGTTTGCCTCAAATGGGAATTACGGATATTAATTCGGATATATACTTCGTTGATAAACTTTAATTTTTATTTGATTTTTATTTAATTCTTTAAATGGGCTACGATTTAGTAGGGACGAATAATCATTTAAAGCACTATGACAGCGCAATTACTAACTCCTAAAGCTGAGTCTAAGAGAGACTTTAAGTTCACCGTAATCCAATATCACCTCATGTATGAGATGGGAATTTTTGCAGAGAGCGATCGCCTTGAGTTGATTAACGGAGAAATTAAAACCATATCGCCGATTGGGAGAAAGCATGCAGCCTGTATTATTCGACTAACTAAGCTCTTAGAGCAAAGACTAGGCGATCGCATTTTAATTTCGGTGCAAAATCCCATTCGTTTAGAAGATAATTCTGAACCGCAGCCCGATTTGGCAATACTGAAACCCCGTGATGATTTTTATGAGGATGCCTTGCCGATCGCTGCCGATATTTTGTTAATTATTGAGGTTGCTGATAGTTCTCTTGAATACGATCGCGATATTAAGGCACTACTCTATGCGGAAGCAGGAATTCCTGAAATGTGGTTATTTGATGTGAATAGCAAAATGATCTCAGGGTTTTCCCAGCCTTCAAGTTTGGGATATAAGCA
>CAZLKI010000311.1:0-3602 GCA_964560035.1 uncultured Synechococcus sp. | reverse complement strand
GTACTAAAATGCCAAAAGCTACTTTTTCACCATGTAAGGTGCCGTGGGCTTGGGATAAATGCGTTAAGCCATTATGGACAGCGTGGGCGGCAACAGTCCGACATTGGGCTCCACCAATTCCGCCAATTACTCCAGCCAAACAAACCGTAGCATCAACGACCTCTTGCCATGCCGAATTTTCAAGATTTGGGGCGGGATTTTGGATTGCTTCGGCAGATTTTTGAAATAATATATCTCTTAAGATTCTTGCCTCTTGCACTGCCGCAATTACTAAGGTTCGATCGCTACCGCCACTACCAACAGAGGCTTCATACCATTTAGCGATTGCATCCCCTATCCCTGAAATTAAAGTGCGTTTAGGTGCAGTTGCAATCAGATCGTAATCGACTATTAATAATTCTGGACAATGACTTAAGGTCACATCGTAACTAAAAGCTCCATCCTCGGTATAAACATTACTTAAAGCCGTCCAAGCCGCACAGGTTGCCGCCGTTGTCGGGATTGTCACCACAGGTAAATTATGCTGATGGGCTATTAACTTAGCACAGTCTAAAACCTTGCCCCCACCCACGCCGATAATGACATTGGGTTGAATTTTTTTAACTTCTACCTTGAGATTTTTAAGGTTGGTTTCGGTGCAATTGTGAATAGGCAAAGCATAATGCGGATTAATCGAATCTAAAGCTGATGCCAAACAAGCCTTAGACTTTTCGCCCGAAATTACCAATGCTGACTTTCCCCATTTTGCTATGTAATCTCCTAAATTATTAACAATCCCTCGTCCTCTAATCACTTGGCTGGGGGCGATCGCTAAAATCGGCAAACTATCAATTACAGCTTTCATTACATTTAGAAATAACAGTATTTAGCATTTTACCTATAATTTAAAGATAATAGTTAAGACTGAAATTAACAGGGAAGGGTGTTATAAAATCCAATAGAATTCCATTTGAATCTATAAACTCTAAGAAAGATAATTACGATGTTAAATTCTCAATTCGATCCCTTGAAAGATGGCAAAAGCCGCATTGAGCTAGTTGGATATATGGGTACAGATTTAGATGTGGTAAATGATGCCAGAACGAGTTTTGAGAAAGCTTCTACAGAATTAAGCGATAAAGATAGTAAATTAATTAATTATTTAATCAAGCACCATCACACCAGCCCATTTCGGGGAGTAGTATTCAAGTTCAAAGTTAAAGCGCCCATTTATCTGGGAAGACAGTGGTTTAAGCACGTTATCGCCTCTAATCATAATGACGAACAGTTAGGTTGGAATGAAAAAAGTTTTCGCTATGTGGCTGCTACAGATGAAGAGGATTTTTATATTCCTACTATGTTCAGACATCAATCGGAAAGTAACAAACAGGCAAGTAGTGGAGAGCTATCCGAAGATTTAAATAACAAGGCGATCGCCCTCTATACCCAACAATGCCAAGCCAGTTACGAAGCATATCAACAACTTCTAAGTATGGGAGTCGCGCGGGAGTAAGCAAGGGGTGTGTTAGTTCCGAGTGTCTATACTTCTTGGGTGTGGACGGTATCTTTACAATCGGTTTTGCATTTTATCGGTTTGCGATCGGGAGAAGGAGCACAGTCCGAAATTGGAGCGTATGCCGAGGCTATTTCTCAGTTAATTTCGCCTATTGTGCCAGAAACAATTAAGGCATGGGAAGCCTGTAATGCTCAGTTTTAATTTTGTCCAAAAATATCTGACCATCCGATTAGAACATCAGGAAATGCCAAAATTGGAATAGATTCGCCAGATTTATAGCGATGGGAGTTTGCATAACCATCTACTGCGGGGGAGGTATAGCTAGTAAGAGCGCGATTATTAATATCTACTAGCCAAAATTCTCTAATTCCAGCTTCGGCATAGAGAGATAACTTAACATCGCGATCGTAGCTGATGGAGCTATTTGCAACTTCCACAATTAATAATACATCGTTGGGAGCGGGTAGTTCTTCTTCATAAAAATCAAGGCGGGGCTTTAGCAATACCAAATCGGGCTAGGGTTCAGAATGCCGATCTAGACACAGGGAACTTTGCACCCAGATAATAGCTTTACCATCTAGTTTGGTAAAAAACGCCTCAGTAAGTCGGGCAATACAGGCATTATGCTTTGTGCCAATTGGTGACATATCGATAATTTCGCCTCGGATCAGTTCTAGGCGATCGCCTGCACTCAAAATTCCTGCCTCGACCATCAGATGATATTGCTGACAGGTGAGCTTGTGCCTTGATAGTGTGGGACTCATAGCCTTTAACTTTTGTGAAACTAATCTGATTTTACTCTTTCGTAAATTCTAGAAATATGGCTGGGTTAAATAAGTGGTTAAATAATATGCAGCATTTAATACTATCGATAGTAAACATTAATACTAAAGCTTAGTTGCAGTTAAGATATGGTTTTCTAGTTATTAAAAATTTGGAGATTTAGAGTTATGGGTCGTGCCGATAAAGTTGTACTTGCGTATTCAGGTGGTGTTGATACATCGGTGTGCATTCCCTACCTCATGCAAGAATGGGGCGTAAAAGAGATCATAACTTTAGCGGCAGATTTAGGGCAGGGAGATGAACTAGAACCTATTCGCCTTAAAGCTCTAGCATCAGGAGCAACTATATCTTTAGTCCAAGATGTTACCGCCGAATTTGTCAAAGATTATGCTTTCCCAGCTATTCAAGCCAACGCCCTCTACGAAAATCGCTACCCTTTAGCTACAGCCTTAGCCAGACCCCTAATCGCTAAAATCTTGGTCGAAGCCGCCGCCGAATATGGAGCCGATGCAGTAGCACACGGATGTACGGGCAAAGGAAACGATCAGGTACGGTTTGATGTGGCGATCGCTTCCCTTAATCCCAATCTTAAAGTATTAGCTCCTGCTAGAGAATGGGGTATGAGCCGCGAACAAACGATCGCCTATGGAGAAAAATTTGGGATTCCTTCTCCCGTTAAAAAATCTTCACCCTACAGCATCGATCGTAATATTTTGGGACGCAGTGTGGAAGCAGGAATTTTAGAAGATGCTTGGAACGAACCACCCGAAGAAGTTTATGACTTTACCAAGGCGATCGCCGACACACCCAACGAACCTACCTATACTGAAATCACCTTCGAGCAGGGCAATCCTGTCGCTGTTGATGGTAAAGCTTTATCTCCTGTGGAATTAATTACGGAATTAAATGCGATCGCTGGCGGCAATGGAGTCGGGCGGGTTGATATGGTAGAAAATCGTCTAGTGGGAATTAAATCCCGTGAAATCTACGAATCTCCTGCAATGGTCGTTCTAATCCAAGCACACCGTGACTTAGAAAGCCTTACCCTCACCTCAGACTTAGCTCAGTTTAAACGCGGCATTGAAGATACCTACGCCAAAATGATCTATAACGGCTTATGGTATAGCCCACTCAAATCCGCCCTAGATGCCTTTATCAAAGATTCTCAAACTCAAGTCTCTGGCACCATTAGAGTCAAATTCCATAAAGGTAATGCGATTATTGTCGGTCGCAAGTCGGTAAATTCTCTCTATAACGAAGAACTAGCCACCTACACCGATGCCGATCAATTCGATCATAAAGCTGCGGAAGGATTTATCTATAT
>CAZLKI010000310.1:0-3604 GCA_964560035.1 uncultured Synechococcus sp. | reverse complement strand
GAATATAGGCTCGGATTTCAGTCAGTTAATATATATCAGACTAAGGGTTTTAGAGGCACAGGAGCAGTTTGAACAATATCTGAATTTAGCAAAAGCCGTTAATTATGTTTCGCTCTATACAAATATGCTGATTCAAGTAGGAAGAATGGAAGAGGCGATCGCGGCGGCTGAGAATATTCAAAATGACGATCAAGCGTTTAGCATTGCCAAAAAATTACTCGAACATGGAGCCGAAAGGGAAGCGTTACAGATTGCGAATAAGGGGTTACAACTCCAAGAGCCAGATCCGAGAAGATATTGGGTAGATAGTTTAGCAACTTGGACAGCCAATCTAGCCGAGCGTTTAGGTGAAGTTGAGATTTGTCTCCACGCTAAAATCATTGCCTTTAAGCTAAAACCATCTATTTTTGAATATCATAAAATTCGCGATCTTGCCGAAACCATAAATGCCGAAGATATGGGTGGAGATAAATGGCAGCCAATTAGGAAAGATTTACTCAATAATTTGACAACACAGAAATATGGAGAATCTGAAGCCAAGATCGATATCTTTTTAGAAGAACAAATGTTAGATGAAGCGATCGCCATCGCTGACGAACATTATTGCCAGACTCATTCCAGATTGCGGGTAATGAATGCAGTAATAAAATTTAAGCCTGAATGGGTAATCTCCAAAGCTCAAGCTCTAGCCGAAGATATTATCAATCGCGGTAAAGCTGATGCCTATAATCATGCGATCGCTTGGCTGGAGCAAGTTCGGAATGCCTATTTAGCGATGAAACAAGAAGAGAACTGGTCTAGTTATCGGACTAAACTCCTTACCGATCATGGACGCAAGCGTAAACTTATGGACTTATTTAAAAAGAAAGGACTTTAAACTTGGAATCTAAACCCCGAAATATTCAGACAATAAACTCTTGGCTTGACGATCCAGCGATCGCAGCGTGGGTATTTTTAACACCAGCTTTAATTATTTTAGGCATATTCGTCTTATTTCCCATGCTTTACATGGTGTATCTCAGTCTTACCGATGGGCATTTGACCTTAGCAGGAGTGCGGTGGGCGGGATTAAATAATTATGTAAGATTAGTAAAAAATCCTGATTTCTGGCAAATATTAGGAAATACTATCTACTTCACCTTTTGGACGTTGGTTCCGAGCGTGGTTTTGCCGTTAGGTTTGGCAGTGTTATTAAATCGGAGTTTTGTCGGTCGAGATTTGTGGCGATCGCTATTTTTTCTACCGTCAGTGGTGTCTATTGTCGCAGCAGGGTTGGGGTGGCGGTGGTTATTTCAACCAGATGGCATCATTAATGGCATATTTCAAACTAATCTGGCATGGTTTAACGATCCCAACTTGGCAATGACTGTATTGATTTTGCTCAGTGTTTGGAAGCAGCTAGGATTTAACATGGTGGTATTTTTAGCAGGATTACAGGCAATTCCCCAAAGCCGTTATGAAGCCGCAGAACTTGATGGAGCAGACGATCTAGGGCAGTTTTGGTATATTACGATTCCAGGATTACGACCTACGACTATTTTTGTGATTATTTCGACTGCGATCTTTACTTTTAGAGGGTTTGAGCAGGTATATGTAGTCACAGGCGGTGGACCTTTGAATGCGACAAATATCTTAGTTCATTACATCTACGAGCAGGCTTTTGGGATGTTTGATTTTGGCTACGCAGCTGCGGCGGCAGTATTTTTATTAGTTATAGTTTTAGGATTGGTCTATGCCCAGTTAAAGATTTCAGATTAAGGCGATATCGAGCAGTATTGATAAAATAGGTAAAGACACTTTGAATCCACTAAAAAAATCGAAAAGAATATAAAGAATATGATGAATCCCTTCAGTAACATTGTTCAAAAAGCCTTTTATTTGGGTATGGGACTGGCATCGGTCGCAGGCGAAAAAGCTGGTTCCACTCTAAATGAATTGCGAACTCAAGCGACAAAACTCTCAGAAGAGTTAGTAGAACGGGGAGAAATGAGTACGGATGAAGCAAAGAAGTTTGTAGATGACTTGATCCGTCAATCGCAAAAGCCTCAAGATCGAAATCAAATTAAAACTGGCGAAAATTTTTCCTCACCACGTTCTATTAATATTGATGATGAGGATGCAAATTCTAGTCAAAATGATGAAGCGGAGGAACTTGACGCTATGCGCGCAAAGGTTCAAGAACTTCAAGATCAACTCAAAAAAGTTCAGTAATGGATACTGCTAACGCCATTTTTCGCCTTTTGCGCTGGGATAAGCCCGAAGGACGTTTGATCTTAATGATCCCCGCTTTATGGTCTTTACTATTAGCAGCTAAATCCTTAAACCAGCTTCCTCCGCTCGATCTGTTAGGTGTGATAATTCTTGGAGCTTTGGCGACCAGTGCTGCGGGTTGTGTGGTTAACGATCTGTGGGATCGAGATATTGATACCCAAGTAGAACGCACTAAAAATCGTCCTCTGGCATCGCGATCGCTTTCTATCAAAGTTGGTATAGGCGTTTTAATAGTTTCCACAATTTGTGCTTTTTTAGCGGCGGCTTATCTCAATGCATTAAGCTTTGGTTTAGCGGTGGCGGCTGTGCCTGTGATTGCTATTTATCCAGCCTGTAAGCGCGTTTTTCCTTTACCTCAGTTAGTTTTATCGATCGCATGGGGCTTTGCAGTGTTAATTCCGTGGGCGGCGATGACAGGAAATTTAAACGATCGAACTTGGATTTTATGGGGGGCAACGGTTGCTTGGACGATGGGTTTTGATACGGTTTATGCCCTGAGCGATCGCCCTGATGACCTCAAAATTGGCATTAAATCTAGTGCGATCTTTTTTGGTAAGTTTACACCCCAAGCTATAGGTGTATTTTTTGCGCTTACCGCAGGTTTACTATTGTGGCTGGGTTTGCAAATGCAATTGGGATATTTTTATTATGGCTGCTTGGCGATCGCTTTCACAGTTTGGCTATGGCAATACCTTCAGATCTCAAATCCACAACCTGAAACCACGATCTATCAAAGAATTTTCAAGCAAAATGTGGCTATAGGTTTTATAGTATTAATCGGAATGTTAAGCTCAGAGGCTAGACTTTTAAATTAAAACTAAATTAAAACTTAAGTATTTGGTAATCTTTGACGCATAGCTAAATTTACGATTCTGTTACAATAGTACATAGTAAGCAATAAAAACCATGACTAATATCCAAGAAAAAATTCAACAAGAGTTACAAGTTGCTCGTGATACTTGTGAAACTAACGGTACTGGCTCCATCGAATGCGCTGTGGCTTGGGACACTGTAGAAGAACTGCAATCAGAAGCTTCTCACCAAAAACTAGAAAAAGGTAAGAACTCTCTCGAAAAGTTCTGCGATGACAATCCCGAAGCGGCTGAATGCCGTATTTATGAAGACTAATTCAAGGCTAGTTGAAGATTAATTATCGATTTTGAAAGTAATTAACTAGAAACAAATTCTCAAAATTTTCAAGTTTAATCCTCTAAGCCTGAGCTTCCCAGTCTGAATCTCAATATTTTCAATACGAGTCCAGATTAATCCCAGATACAACTCTAGAAATATCGGTAGTTAATTAAATTATGTAATATCAGGTCTGTGAGCCAAC
>CAZLKI010000309.1:0-3619 GCA_964560035.1 uncultured Synechococcus sp. | reverse complement strand
ATTTTTTCCTAAATTATTTTTGGGCTACTTCTTTTTAATTAGGTTTTTTAATTAGGTCTTCTTAAATTTAGTTCTCGGTACATTCTTTTATACGGACTTCCTATTAATACTTCTTCTTTGATAATTCTCAATCCGCGATTTTCATATAAATTCTGTGCCACAGCTTCATTTGGATCGGTAGAAGTATAGAGTCTAAGGAATGATTTATCAGATTGTTGGGCTTGGGCGATCGCATAATCTACTAATTTTTTACCAATTCCTCTTCCGCGTGCCTCAGGACAAACACAAGTCCAGCCCAGCCAATATGCCTCATCAAAGTCTTCACTATAACCATATAAACCAGTCGTACCAAGCACTCGATCGCTCTCCACCGCCACCCAATAATTCACTTCAACAATATTCACCATTCTTAAAACGATCTGAGGGAACCAACCCGAAATTAAACTCAGTCTAAAGGTATAGCTGGCTTTTTCTGTTAACCCTTGAGAGGGAAATACTCGATCCGTAATGGCGATCGCTTGTTGGATTGTCGTCTGGGTCAAAGGTTCAATTACGATCACAAATTTAAGATTTTAAGCAAATATATCCACCTGTAACTGGGATGGGTTTAGTGCCAGATAGTTTATCTAAAACTAAATCCATGGATAATTCCCATCTAAACTGGGTGCAATTCTAGCAAAGACAGAAATGGAATTAGAAGCAATTTAGATTGTTTAGGAGTTTGCCTGCTAAATGGCTGCAAAATTCTAGATAGCGATCGCATTCAAAATTGTTATATTAAATTCATAAGTAAATCTATAAATGCCATCTCGATCCCAGCTAAATGCCAAACAAACTAAATATAAATGCCAATTAATATATTTCTATGAACTCTACAAATTCCAATCCTGCTAATTATCTAAGAAATTTATTAGTGGCGATCGCTGCCATAGTTTTAACTATTACCTTATTTTTTAGTTTGCGCGCTCAAAATAGTGAGGTTTCACTCAAAGCTGTAGCCCAGGCTGCTATTCCCTTAGAAGTTGCTTTAGCCAATCCTGAGCCTACGGTTATGGAGTTTTATGCCGATTGGTGTAGCAGTTGTCAATCTATGGCGGCGGATAATTTGGCTTTACAAAAACAATATGCAGGTAAAATTAACTTTGTGATGTTAAATGTTGATAATAATAAATGGCTGCCAGAAGTTGAGCGGTTTAGCATCGATGGGATTCCGCATTTTGTGTTTTTAGGTGGCGATAATTCCGTTTCTGGTAGTGCGATCGGGGCTGTACCTCGAAATATTTTAACTGAGAATCTTGAAGCAATGCTGGCTATGGCTCCACTGCCTCATATTAGGCTTAATTCGGGCGAAACTTCAGCCTTTACTGCCCCGCGTCCTTCCGACAATACCAATCCTAGAGATCACGCTTGAGGCTCTTTAAGATTTTTTGGTGTCTTAACTTAGGGTTCTAGCTTAGGGCTTTAGATTCATAGCTGAAATCATCCATCGATCGCTTTTGCGCGTAATAATATATTCCACTTGGTAACTATCAGCCTTAGAATCCAGTTTGTTCAACTGCCCGTTAGTAAAATAATTTCGGATTTCTGAAACATTTGTCAAAGCCATAGCTCGATCTTTATCTATTAACTTAAACTCCTTAATGACTAAAGACTTTAGGGTATATTCGACATAGGAATTAGTGTCTTTGAGGTTTTCGGCGCGCGATCGCCACTCTGAGGCTAGAGGCTCGGTCAAAATCCGATCGAGTTCCTTAACTTTATATTTTTTGCCGAGGGCATCAGCTTTAATCATTTGCCAAGAATTCACAATTTCTGCTGCCACTTTTTGGTCAATTACGTTTGCCAGCTTGGGATCTAAAATTTCTATAGGCTTAATATTGGCAATACTGGCATTAATTAGTGGAGTTAAAACGGGTTCGGATTGGGCGATCGGTTCTTTGGTCGAGTTAAAAAAGTTCCAAGCCATATATCCCAAAGCTACAGAACCACCAACGAATCCAATTAAGCCGACTAAAAATAAAATAAAGCGTTCGGGATGAAATTTATATCTAGACTTGGCTCTGGTTTTAGCTTTTGCTTCAGATCTCGATCGATAAGGAGGTGAGGCGATCGCTTGAGCGCGTGAGGTTATGCGTTCGGCAGTAGCTGCAACCCGATTGGAAGTCTCAGAACTATTAGGATCTAGACTATTGGGTTCGAGCTTATTAGCATATTTATTGAAGTTCCGCTCGGAAAGATTAAGATCTAAGACTGGATCGAGGGTTACGGGCATTAGAATCTGAAATGTTGAGGTCTGAGAGGCTGAAATTTGAGAATCGGAAATCTGAGGATTTGAAATCTGGGAAAATATAGGGCTAGTGTCGGGCAATTCGTCTATATAAGCTTGAACGTGGCGATCGTTAAAATATGCTTCTAAATCTACCGACTGTCCGATCAAATCTTTAAAGCTAGGATAAATCTCGGTGCCAAGCCAAGTTTGAGCATAGCGATATAGTCCCTTAAACAGGTCGCACTCTGGTTCTGACATTTTGTGAACGATCGCTACTTTTTCAGCCTCATTGCTCAATTCTAGAACCCTAGTTGCTTCCGATACTTGACCCAAAAGCAAAGCACAGATAGCTTCTTCGAGATAAAGATTTTGAGCACCGTTAATCCTAACTAGCAAACTTTTGGCGCGATCGATTAGTGACGGTTGATTTTGCGAAACTCCCTTAGCAATTAGGGCATAAACCGCCAGATAACTGGCAACTTGGGAAGGGCGTAGTGCCTCGCGTTCAAATAACTGCTCTTGCTCGGAACTGGTCATGTATATCCGCAGTTCTAAGATAAATTGTAAAAACTTATCGATATTCAAACCCGTGCGATCGTCTCCTCGACCGTCTATACCTCGACGTTGGTCTAAAAGCTCTTGCAGTAAAGCCAAACCCTCAATTGTCAACCCTGACGACATTAATTCTAAAATTCGATAAGGTCGTAACTGCCATGTATTTCTTTGCAATTCTTGTTTGATTTCTGGAAATAATCCTAATTTTTTTTCTAAGGTAGCAATACTATTATTAAAATTTTTAGATGCAACTTCGTACTTGCCTTGGTTCCATTGTTCGCGACCTAGCTCTAAATACGCTAAAACTACCGAAAGAATGAAATCGGGATCGGCAGAATTAGGTGCGGCTGGACTTAGGCTGACGATCTGGTCGTATTCCCCTAACTCGTATAAAATCAGCAATGCGCCAGAGAAATCACGCTTATCAATTTCGATAAAAAATGTGTGATCGTCTTTAGACTTAATCAGTTCGGGTAAAATCTGGGCATCATAAACTTGACGCTGAGAGCTATCCGCCAAGACATTATGGGCAACATCCAATAATTTTTGACGGGCAAAAATTGCTTTATCAGAATATTCGCGGCGAGGTAAAGACTTAATGCGATCACTGTGCGCCTGATTAATTTGCTCGACCTTTGCTTGAGGAGTCAGACCTAAAATGCGATAGTAGTCGAGTTGAATCCGCACGATTTAATTCCTATTTAATCCCAATGTCTGCAAGACTACTTAAAAATCATAGCGTATATAATCCTCGAAATGCTATGGCAGTTTGGGATATTGCCTAAAATTAGGCTT
>CAZLKI010000308.1:0-3627 GCA_964560035.1 uncultured Synechococcus sp. | reverse complement strand
CCAGCGATCGCATTACTTATTCATCTTCGGCAAATTGGAAGCGATAAAGCTCATCGGGGCTGGGTTCTGGGGAAGTTTCGGCAAATTTAACTGAATCTTCCACTAAGGTTTGAATTTTTTTATCTATATCTTTTAATTCTTGTTCCGAAGCCAAATCTGCTGCTAACAACTTACTTGCCAAAATCTTGATCGGGTCGCGTCCAAACCATTCATCTTTTTCGGCTTTAGGTCGCAGTTCGTCAGGATCGGCTAAAGAATGCCCTCTAAACCTATAAGTCATACATTCCATTAAGGTTGGACCCTCTCCTGCTCTAGCGCGGCGGATTGCTTCTTGTGCCACTTCTCTTACAGCTAAAACATCCATGCCATCAACTTGAAAGCCCGGCAGTCCAAATACACCTGCTTTTTTATAAATTGCAATGTCAGAGGTAGCTCGAACGTGCTCCATCCCGATCGCCCACTTATTATTCTCAACTACAAAAATAATCGGTAAACTCCATAAAGCAGCCATATTGAGGGTTTCATAAAACTGCCCATTATTGGTCGCTCCATCCCCAAAAAAGCAAGCTGTAACGCGATCGGCATCAGGATCGTTCATAACCTCACGGCGATACTTACTCTGAAATGCTGCCCCTGCCGCCACGGGAATTCCTTCCGCCACAAAAGCAAAGCCGCCCAAAAAATTATGCTTACTTGAAAACATATGCATAGAGCCACCCCGACCTTTGCTGCAACCTGTCGCTTTACCAAATAGCTCTGCCATAACCTCGTTGGCTGTAACCCCCGCACTCAAAGCATGAACGTGATCCCTATAGGTGCTACATACATAGTCGCGATCGCGGTGCATTGCCCTGATCACACCAGTTGCCACTGCTTCTTGTCCGTTATAAAGATGAACGAAGCCGAACATTTTGCCACGGTAATACATTTCCGCACATTTATCTTCAAAAGTCCGCCCTAAAACCATGTCTTCGTAGAGCATTAAGCCTTCTTGAGCAGTGATGGAGGTATTTGTAAGTTCTTGAAGCATTTCTTGAAGAATTTAAGGGAGTACAAATTTGACTTGAGGATTTAATTCTTGCCTAGTTTAGAAATATTTGGCAAATTGAGACGATCTAGTTCTTAACTTTACAGCATTTTACAGCCTCATGCTGCCTTAAGCATATAAAGGCAGAGCCTCAGACCAGTGAGGATAATCATTTTGAAGCCAGCGATCGCACCCAATATTGGCAAGACTCACGATCAATTGAGTATGGCTTAGATTTGCATGATAGGTCAATATATCCGCACAGCTAATTGCATATACAGGGATATTTAACTGTTCACCCAAAGTCCTAGCTAAAACCATACCAATACGAGTGCTGGTAAAACTCCCAACCCCAGAAGCGATCGCCACAAAAACCAAATCATTCCAGTCATAACCCTGCATAAATTCATCTAAACAAGTATGAATCTGTACGGATAACTCGCGACCTAAGTTCCATTCATTATGTTTGATGTAGCTTAGAGGCTTAACTTGAGCGATCGCCAGTTCTAATACTTCTGTGGTTGTGTTTAACGCTAAAGCAAATTGAGCCATGAATTAAAATTTATTGAATTTAAGATTTAATTAAACTTTATTCTTAAACTCTATCTAGTACCGCTTTCTGCCCCTTCTTCAGTATTTTCAGTCTCACTTTCACTGTCTTCGCTTTCACCAAAGCGATTACCACCAAAGCGTTTGCGTCCGAAGCGTCCAACAGGAGTGCGTTTGCGGAATTTACGTGCGTAGGCTTGATTGCGAAGAGCCTTTTCTTTCTTTTGATTGCGGCGTTTAGCCATCTTAAACTACTTAACCTTTTTTTGAACTATTGTTTGCATCAAGCAAAGATACCATAATTAACAGCTCTAGATCTAGCCTAATTAAAAATCAAATATTTTGGTAATTTACCGAAGTTCTAGTCCGCTTTAACTCCATAAAATTTGTGTTAACCTAGATGACAGTCATATTTAAGGCATATTTAGGGATATCTATCATGACATCTACAACCAACTCCCCAGTAACTCGTCAACACACTCATACTTTTAGCAACCTCAAATGTAAAGAATGTGGAGCTAAGTACGAACCTGTAGCTATGCACGTGTGCGAGTTATGTTTTGGTCCCTTGGAAGTAGATTATGACTACGAGGCGATCGCTTCTAAGGTGAGTCGAGCAACTATTGCGGCTGGACCTAACTCAATCTGGCGTTATCGGCATTTTTTGCCCGTCCAAACTGAAAATTATATAGATGTCGGTACAGGGATGACCCCTTTATTAAAAACAAATCGTTTGGCACGCAGACTAGGCATTAAGAATCTCTACATTAAAAACGATGCCGTCAATATGCCCACCTTGAGTTTTAAGGATCGAGTAGTATCTGTGGCTTTGAGCCGAGCGCGTGAATTAGGATTTAGTACCGTTGCTTGCGCTAGTACGGGAAATTTAGCTAACTCTACCGCCGCGATCGCTGCCCATGCTGGTTTAGATTGTTGTGTATTCATTCCCTCGGATTTAGAAGCGGGTAAGGTTCTAGGTACGGTGATTTACGCTCCGAAAGTATTTGCAGTGAATGGAAATTACGATCAAGTTAACCGTTTGTGTTCGGAAGTTGCCAATACCCACGGTTGGGGCTTTGTAAATATTAATTTGCGTCCCTATTATTCTGAAGGCTCGAAAACCTTGGGCTATGAAGTAGTAGAACAACTAGGATGGGAACTACCCGATCACATCGTTGCACCCCTCGCCTCTGGTTCACTATTCACAAAAATCTATAAAGGTTTCCAAGAATTTGTCAAGGTGGGCTTAATCGAAGATAAACCCGTCAGATTTAGTGGTGCCCAAGCTGATGGTTGTTCTCCAATTGCTGTGGCTTTCCGTGAAGGTCGAGACTTTATTACTCCTGTTAAGCCTAAAACTATTGCTAAAAGTCTGGCGATCGGTAATCCTGCGGATGGTATTTATGCTTTAGATATTGCCCGTAAGACCAACGGAAATATTGAATCTGTCAGCGATGCCGAAATTATCGAGGCAATGAAATTGCTAGCAGAAACCGAAGGAATATTTACCGAGACTGCTGGTGGCACGACGATCGCTGTGCTTAAAAAATTGGTCGAAGCAGGTAAGATTGGGGCAGATGAAACCACAGTAGTTTACATCACAGGCAATGGCTTAAAAACCCAAGAAGCAATCCAAGGTTACGTTGGTGAGCCTCTGCAAATTGAGCCAAAACTAGATAGCTTTGAACGGGCTTTTGAACGCTCGATTACCCTAGAAAGACTAGAGTGGCAACAGGTATCGGTTTAGTCTATTTATTCAATCTGTTTTTAAGCCATGATTGCTTTAGATCGAGCCAAGACGGAGCTTAATCAGTTGGTTCTGATCCCAAATATTATTTGGCAGACATACCAAAGCCTTAAACGAGATCTGGGCGATCGCTCTGGCATCCGTCTATCCTATTGCTTGGGACTTCTATGGATAAAAATGCCATCTAAAATCCATGAGATCATCAATCGGTTATTGGCAAGAATGGTATCGGTACTAACGGAAGAACTAGATTTAGAAATTGTAGATATGGGATCGACTACCCTAGATCGAGAAGATTTAGCTC
>CAZLKI010000307.1:0-3629 GCA_964560035.1 uncultured Synechococcus sp. | reverse complement strand
TTTAGTAAGTATAACCGTTGATAAGATATCTATTGCCCAAGGAGTGAGATTAGAAATTAGAATTCTTGCCCTGAGAATATCTATCGTTTGAGCTTCTCCAGTAATGATTACGGTGCGATCGCCTTGCGGTAGAGGATAAAGTCGAAAAGTCACTTGACTAATTACCCCCAAACTTCCATAGGAACCAGTCATGAGCTTCATCAAGTCATAGCCTGCCACGTTCTTAACTACTCTTCCACCTGCTTTTACCAGTTCGCCATCTGCCCGAACAAAAGAGATTCCTAAGAGCATATCTCTAACGCCTCCATACCTTTGACGGAGAGAGCCAGTATTAGCAGTGTTAACAATTTCACCGATCGTTATTTTCTCTGGATAGGCGGGATCGATTGCGAGGAATTGACCAGATTTTGCCAAGATATTTTGTAAATCTCGGAACTTCATACCAGCTTCACAGGTGACGGTTAAATCTCCTACAGCATGATCGATTAATCGATTGAGACGGGAGGTATTAACGATAATGCCAAAATCATTAAACTGCGCAAATGCTCCCCAGTTGAAGTTACTGGTTAAAATTTTCCATTTATTTTTATTTGCTAAAGCGATCGCTTGACTTAGTTCAGATTGAGTATGGGGGTAGATGACGCAAGCAATTTTAGAGGCAATTTTAGAATAGTTATGATTCGTCTCACCGTCAAAGTTCGCATCTAAATTGGCAGCCAAATTGGCATCTAAATTAGAACTAGGATCGAAGACACTTTCCGTTCCTAAAATTTCAATAAGTGCTTCTTTAATTGATGCCTTGATATCCTTCATGAAGCTGCTAAAACACCTGCGGAGATCTGTTTCGGCAAAACTCGAACGCGATCGATAGATGCACAATAGGCAATATCAAGATCTCCACCCAATCTCAATAAGCGTTGACCGTGAGTGGCATGATGGAATAATTCTTCTAAGCGACCGCTCCACTGTTGATACAAACATTTGGCAGCAATAGCTTCATCATTTCCAAATTCCCATTCTAATCCTGCGGCGATCGCTCCAGCACAGGCGGTGTCTTCTAAGGAATAACTCCCTTCCCAACCCGATGCTACAATCCAAACTGTTTCAGGCTGATTTTGTTGGAGATAACTTAAAACCGAACCTAAATTAATCATTGCTGCTGCCAACACAACGGGAGCCGACTGAATGCATTGCAATGCCCTCGTCCCATTTGTCGTACTCATAAAAATCCGTTTGCCTTTTACCATTTTAGGTGTGTAATCAAAGGGAGAGTTACCCAAATCAAACCCCTGCACCGTTTTCCCGCCTCGTTCTGCCGATCGTAATCTCAATGCCTGTGGATGCAACTCACTGGTTTTAATTAATTCATCTAAATCTGAAAATACCTGCACCGCCTCAGCCCCTGCGGATAAAGCCGTAGAAATTGTCGTTGTCGCTCGTAAAATATCAACTGCGATCGCGCAATCGGGAAAGTCACTCTTTGGAGTTAATTCGGGGGTATGGTAAACAAATAGTTTCATTAATTAAGCAAAACCTTTAAACAGTCTCAGAATATCATCAAGCGATCCTTAAAATAATGCCAGATTACCTATAGATATCATAGGCACGGGATACTAGAGTTTATCAGGCGATCGCTTATGCTATAACGTAGAAAATTATAATTTAATAGTCGTGACCATTAGCCCAACCATAGTTAGTTATACCCTCGAAGAATTTTTAACTCGGTTTGAACAAAGAATTGACCGACAGTTTACCGAGCTTAATCAAAAGATAGACAGACAGTTTGTCGAGCTTAATCAGAAAGTAGCTGAAACCAACCAAAAAATGGACAAACAGTTTGCTGAAATCAATCAAAAAATAGACAGGCAGTTTGCCGAAGTCAATCAAAAATTGATACAACTGGAAATTGGTCAAGCCGAAATTTTGGGCAAAATCCAAACTTTAGATCAAAAACTTTCGGGAGAAATTAAAGCCTTAGACGAAAAATTTTCAGGTGAAATTAAAGCACTTGATGAGAAAGTTAATGGCATTGGTAAGCGCATAGATAATCAAGAATTTATTAATCGGAGTGTATTAGTAGCCGTGATTATCTCTTTATTAGGTGGAGCAGCAAAGCTTTTTGGTCTATTGCCCACTGGTTTATCTTCTATTAAATAAAGTGTGATCGGAGCTAGAAGAATAATGAAAGAAGAATCATTGGTACAGTTAGCTAAGTCGCTCTTGTATGAAAAAGCCCTAGTCAAGCTAGATGGAGAATATGTGGGGGCTGTAGCTTCAATCCCCCGCAATCAGGATAATCATGACTTAAACTATAACGAGATTTTCATTCGGGATAACGTGCCTGTAATGATTTATCTTTTGCTTGAGGGCAAATTTGAAATTGTCAAACACTTCTTAAATACTTGCTTGCGCTTGCAGAGCGATCAATTTCAAACCTTAGGCATATTTCCCACCAGTTTTGCCGAAATTGAAGGTAAGTTAGTAATCGATTACGGGCAGAGAGCGATCGGCAGAGTTTGCTCCGTAGATGCTAGTTTATGGTGGGTGATTCTAGCTTACATCTATGTAAAAAAGTCAGGCGATCGCAGTTGGGCAGCAACTTCTAAAGTCCAAATTGGTATCCAACGCCTTCTCAATCTCATTCTTCATCCTACTTTTCGCGATGCTCCTACTTTGTTTGTCCCTGATGGCGCATTTATGATCGACCGTGCCCTTGATGTTTGGGGCAATCCTTTGGAGATCCAAGTACTTTTATATGGTGCACTTTTAAGTGCCGTGGGATTGATCCAAGTTGACTTAGAAGAGAAAAGATCCGTTGACGATCCTGAGAATACCTTGGTCAGTCAGCAAATCTATCAAAGATCCTATGCGATCGCTTGGCTCAAAAAACTCAGAAGCTATATGCTCAAACAATATTGGGTAAATTCTAAAATCATCCAAACCATTCGCCGCCGTCCGACCGAAGAATATGGCGATATTGTCACTAATGAATATAATATCCAAACCGAAACTATTCCCCATTGGTTACAGGATTGGCTGGGCGATCGCGGTGGATATCTCATCGGCAACGTGCGCACGGGTAGACCCGATTTTCGTTTTTTTACCTTAGGAAATTGCTTGAGTGCAACTTTCGATCTCATTAGTCCTCCCCAGCAGCGATCGCTCTTCGATCTCATGTATCAAAATCAATCGGCTTTATTTGCCCAAATGCCCCTAAGAATCTGCCATCCCCCGTTAGATAATGAAGACTGGCGGAAAAAAACTGGCTACGATCGCAAAAATCTGCCTTGGTGCTATCACAATGCTGGACATTGGCCCTGTCTCTTTTGGTTTTTTGTGCTGGCAACCACCCGCCATAAATATCGTCAATCCTCAGTTGGTGATGACGGGGCGATCGATCGATTGCTGCAAAATAATTACGAACTTTTAGTAAAAAGACTGCCAGAACAAAATTGGGCAGAATATTTCGATGGACCCAATGGCGTTTGGGTTGGACAACAGGCAAGACTATATCAAACTTGGACGATCGCGGGGTTTCTCTTAGCCCATCACTTTCTCAAAGTAAATCCTGAAGATACCGATATTATGGATCTGCCAAATCTCAAAAATCTGGAAAAAACTCTTTAAAA
>CAZLKI010000306.1:0-3658 GCA_964560035.1 uncultured Synechococcus sp. | reverse complement strand
CTACTAATTCAGCATAAACACGATCGTCATTCTCATATTTTGATAAAACGAATTCAATGTCATCTAAATCTTTACTGGTTCGTTCCCAGCGATCGCCCCATGCAAAAATTTTGAGAACTATAAAAGCAGGAAGGTTAATTACTTGAATTTCTAGACCATCAATACTTTCGATTTCAGCAGAAGCTAAAGCTTCAGTAAATCCTAAAACATTCATAGTCATAGGATTACCACTATCAACCCAGATAATTTGTTGAACGGGTTCGCCAATTATTCCAAAAGGGATAATATCTACCTCAATCTCGGTTTCAATGTGTATAAACTTATGAGAGATTTGTGTAGACTTGAAATAAGGGCAATCTCCATTTATTAAAGTTTCCCGCAACTTTTTATATCCATCCCAGTTCTTTATGGATACTGCAATATCCCAGTCTTTTGTACTTCTTCCTTCCCCAAACTTCCGATCAAATATTAATAATCTAGCTCCTGCTCCAACTAAAATCATGGGCAAGTCTAATTCTTTCAGTATGGCTGCTAGTAAAGTTAGAACTTGCTTCTCTTGAGAGTTAATCATTCTTTTGAGCTATGTCTTCAATATATTTATCATAAATAAGTTTCGCGGTTTCTTTTAATCGACTATTCCCATTCCAAACTAACTCTGCATGAATTAGTAATGGATGTACGATATTGTTTGTTAATAGCCCAAATTTGCCTTTCTTAGATTCATCGTCACCAAAATTCTTAAGCACTATAATGTTTCCATTGGGATCGGGTTTAAGCTTAAGCTTGACAACTATTTGAAATTGATTAACATCTTTCTTAAGATGAAGCGTTGCATTAATCGGACGAAGATATTTATTTATTATTGAGGCACCAAGTTCTCCACCGATTAGATACCCACACTCCTCTGAATACCCTTTAAGATTGGCTTCGACTTCTGAGAAGCTTCTATTTGCATTAGGACTATATGTACCAACCAGTAATTTTGTACGGAGTCTTTCAAAGTAACCTAACTCCCATCGCTCAAGGAGCTTAATATAATCGCTAATTTCATAACCTCCTCGAATACGCCTAATATAATTTAACTCCTCAAGCTTTCTAAGAGTGCTTTTTACTGTTTTTGAAGTAACATCAGAAATATCAGCAATTTTTTCCTCAAAATCATTTTCTATGAAAATTAGTTTTGGCTGGTAAAGTAAAGCATACATAACTTGCAATGTAGCAGCAGTGATTTCTAGGGATTTATTTAGGCTATCCTTTAAAGCTTGATTACGAACAACTATATAAATTCCTGGACGATTAAGATAAATATTTCCGTCAACGTCAATAAACTCAATATTTCTCTTTAAGAGTTTATCAATGACCAAACTAGATAAATTACGTGTAATAAGTAAAGGTTTTTGATGGGAATCCAGCCTTTCTCCTAACTTAGCAAAATAATTTGTAATTTCGTCAACTCCATCATTAGTGATTCCAGATTTAATTTCATAAATATAATTTTTTGCAGTTCCGTTAGGAGTATTTATTACTAATTCTCCGTCAGCCAAAACCTTACTAGAAAAATAAGGCTCTTCTCTAATAGTTGGCTCAATATTAGGGAGTGATTTAAGGTAAGTAAAGCATTTTTGTAGGAGTGGGTTTTTGGGATACATAAGCTATTTCCCATTCTAAAGACGCAGAAGTTAATTATAGCCCTCGATTGACTTACCTTAAATTTATCAATTAATCGAGCTATTTCCTAAAGCAGTTTCTCAATGCCGTAAATTAATTGTTTGAGGTGAATTACTTTACGGATTCCAAGTAAGACTCCTGCCATGTAGCAAGTCCGATCGCTCGTATCGTGTTTGAGTCTATAGGTTTCGCCCAAGGCACCAAAAATTACTTCTTGATGGGCAATTAATCCCGGTAAGCGTACACTATGCAAGCGAATATTTTCTGCCATTAATGCACCTCTAGCTCCAGCAATATGTTCGGTTTCAGGAGCATTGGAAGTATTAAAAGTTTGTCCGAGTTCTGCCAACATTTGCGCGGTTTGCATGGCGGTTCCGCTAGGGGCATCGGCTTTTTGATTGTGATGCAGTTCGATAATTTCTACGTGATCGAAATATTTGGCTGCCGCGATCGCCGCCTGTTGTAATAAGACCATCCCAATCGAAAAATTTGGAGCAATTAAGCAACCCATACTCGCTTTATCGGCAAAGGCTGCCAAATCTTGAAGCTGAGACTGACTTAATCCTGTCGTTCCGACCACTGGGCGCACTCCGTAGGCAATACTCGAGCGAATATGGTCGTAAATCAGGCTGGGATGCGTAAAATCGACCATTACGGCTAACTGTTTTTCTTGTGCCCCTTGAGCCAATAAAATCTCTAGATCTTTTTCATTGGTTACAGGAATTTCTAACTCGCCACAGCCCACAACTTCGCCAATATCTTCATTAAGATGAGTCCGACCAGTTGCTCCAATTAAAGTCATGTCTGGGGATTTAGCGATCGCTTTGATTGTTTCTCTGCCCATCTTGCCCGTTGCCCCTGCGACAATTACGGGTATGGGTGTAGATAGGGTGGATGAGGTTAAGGTCATAAGCTTATTAAGTATTTTAGATTTTTTAAAGCATTAATAAAGTATCGGTTTCAAGAAGCTCTAACCAAAAATAGTTTAGAGGTTTGTCATGCATTTTGTCTCATAGATCTCGGTAATAAAAACGACAACCTGCAATTACAATGCTTCCTTCTAAAGCCTTATAGATTAGACGATGTTCTGTGCTGATACGCCTAGACCAATATCCTGAAAGATTTGCTTTTAGCATCTCTGGTTTGCCAATTCCATCAAAAGGAGTTCTTTGAATCTCTTTTATCAACAGGTTAGTTCTTTTTAAGAGCTTTTTATCCGTATCTTGGAACCAGATGTAATCTTCCCAGCCTATTTCAGTAAATGTAATCTTCATTCTTGGATCAAAGATTTCTCAAAAAACTTACCTGCTTCTGCGGAACGAATAGAATCAAGTAGACGATCTGCATTCACAGGGTTTGACATTAGATACAGAGTTTCTTCCCATGCTGAGAGATCATCCCAAGAGATTAAAACAGCTTTATTTCCGTTCTCGTTACACAAAATAGTGGGCTGCATATCGGCAATAACTTGGTCTACTAACTTATCTAAATTGGTCTTGGCTTGATTTGTTGTGATTGCATTCATCTTGACTTTCCTTGAACGTACAAAAATTATATCAAAACTATTAAAGACCGATTAAACTCTCAGCAAGCATTTTGTGTAAACCCGAAGAGAGATCTTGTAAATATAATGACATTATTAATAAACCAAACTATTTACCAATTACTAACTTTTGTTTGTAGAACTCTTTAAGAACTTATCCTAGTCGATAAGACCACGCTAATTCATCATGTCCTCCTATGGTGTCTACATATTTAAATAAATCAATTCCTTATCGTTCGGGCTATGCAACCCTAATTTTATAGATTTGATTTCTATATTGTTGCACTGAACTATTTCCCAGACATGAGCCAACTAAAGCTAGGATATTAGGCATGATAGGTAAGTTGTAGGAATTATTCGTTAATGGGTAAGATAGTGGGCATTGACCTCGGTTTGACATCCTCCCACGGCTAAAGCACGTGGGATTCCTAAGACTCACGACTTAGG
>CAZLKI010000305.1:2504-3675 GCA_964560035.1 uncultured Synechococcus sp. | reverse complement strand
ATTATTATTACTATCCATTAGATCTGGCAAACATAATATTTTCAAATTATTAAACTCATCAGAATCAATAACTTCTACATCATTTTGAACATATATTAAAACTCCATAATCAATATTTTTAAGCTCATTAATATACATTTGGGCTGATGCTAAACATGAAGGCGAAGGGCAAGACCAAAACATCCAAATTGGCAGTGCGTAATGATAAAATTCTAGACTTTGTAAATCTTGAACATCAATACCTAATAGCCAATCACACTTTATATCAGAACTTTTATGTGAGCTTTTTGAGAGAGAGAATTTATAAACGTGGTTCTGGGTAAAACAGGTAATTGGATTTATAACTTTATTTTCTATATATTCACCATATTTAGCAATGGCTAAAGTTTCTATCGTTGCAGTAGGCGATACAAATACTCCTTGAAATTGCATAATTGCGCTAATGATTAATATACCTACTGCATCAATTGCTAAATGATGGCGATCGCCCCAAATATTATCCTTTTCATTCCGTCGTTTGACAAATTCTAAACAGGCTTCATAAAAACTGCGGTATATCGGATTTTGTTGTAAAACGTAATTCGGCTTATCTAATAAATTTCGCTGCTTTTGAATTGACTGAACATCTGGCTCTTGACGAAAGCGATCGATGGAAAGCCCAAAGCCTTTTGCCTCGGAATAATGCTTATAGGTTAAGCAATCAAGATGGAGTAAATCCATAAATCCCACTAAAAAGCGATTCTCAGGAGTATTAAAATCTTGATAACGCTGAATTCCCATCAACATCTGTCTCGCCCCTGCTTTTTCGATCGCATCTTTGCCTGGACGACGGGTATAATCTCGCAAACAATAGGAATCCATCTCTTGAATGCGACCAATGGGCATTAGCTCGGCTTGACGGCGGAGTTGGCTTCTGAGTTTTGGGGCAATTAATTCCAGTTTTCGTTTTAACTGATATTTTTTCTCTAAAAATATTACGAGCGGCAGACGCGCATCTTGTTTACTAAGGCTTTCCAGTTTCTCAAAGATAGTTACTATCGGAGCATTTACTTGTCGTGAACGGGTATTCTCTGTAATTTTGTTAAATATGCTAATAAAATAACCGATTACATCTCCCGTTTTACGATCAAATTTACTTCCTAATGCTAGTTTTAGTTCATCTTGCTTTTCT
>CAZLKI010000305.1:0-2404 GCA_964560035.1 uncultured Synechococcus sp. | reverse complement strand
CTTCAGGATTATTCTCAGCCTCTGGATAATTGACTACATATTTAGCGATCGCTTGATATACCCGATGAGCAAAAGGATGTCCCAATTCTTCCATAATCACGTTTGCCCGATCCACATAGCCTTTCACTTCTTGAACTATGGATGAGTTCGGATCGGGGTCGCGCATCCAAGCTGAAAAATCATCCCATTCCAAATAATTAGTAGATTTAGGGGATTCAGCTTGCCGCTTTCCTCTCAATTCCAATGATTGAGGTTTACCAAAAGTTAAGACGTTAGCTCTGTCTAAAACCTTATCAGAGAGAGATTGAGTAGTTTCATCTTCGTTCATAGTGCCAATAAACAGGAATTGTTGAGGAATTCTAACTTGGCGATCGCTTTCTGGTAGTGGTAGACTCCCTACATCTATTTGTAGAAATGTATTACCATTGCGCCTTGACTCCAATTTAGATAGGAAATCGCTGAAATAATATTCAACCCGTGCTAGGTTCATCTCATCCAGTAATACCATTACGATCCGCCCTTTCATATCTTTATCGTGTTGATACTGATATAACCAGTGCATCAAAGGCGTAGGCTTGTATTTTTTCTCTACATAGTTGTAAAACCCCTGTAAATCTTGCGGCGAGTCCCACCGTGGTTGTACAGGAAGCATAACCAGAGATGCCCCGATGTGGTCAGCATACTTTTGAGGAAGTTCACTTTTACCCGTACCGCTAATTCCTGCTAGGATCACCAATGCGGAAATATCCTGAACTTTTAAAGAAGTATGAAATGCTTTAACAATGCGATCGGGAAACTGCAAGCCTTGAGATTTTAAGTTACTGATGAGGCTCGAAAGAAATTCATTTTCACTCTTATAGTTAACTCTAGTTGTATATAAAGTAGGTATTTTTTCCCGCAATGATTTTAAAGCAACATTTGCACTTCCTTCAATTGCCTCAAGCTCTCCTTTTAGTCCTCTAATTTTCTGCTCAAGATTAAGTTTATCTGTCTCTAAACGACTAATTTCATCTTTTGTATTATTGCGGAATGATTCTAACTGTTCGACTTCACGATTAAGAGAATTTAACTCTCCTCGCTTTGCTCTTAACTTCGATTCTAGTTCTATGATTTCGGCTCGTAATCGTTCTGATTGTTGGTAGCGTTTGTCAACCTCTTGAAGTTCCTGCAAAATTCTTTGTTTCTCTGCTTCTAACCGATTAACCTCAGGTTGAATAGTCTTTAATCGCTCTTCAGCCTGATTCTTCTCGGTAAATAGGGCATCGTAGGTAGAGCGCAGCATTTCTAACTCGGCTGCTTTTTGGGTTAATTCCTTAAACTTAAATTGATCTTGAGCAAGCTGAGACTCTAAAGAATTTAATTCTTCCCGTTTTTGCAGATATTTAGCTTCTATTTCAACTAATTGTGTCCGTTGTTGATTTAGCTGGGAAATCTTAGCATCTAAAGCTTGCCCCTGTCCCTCTAAGCTTTTAATTTGCACACCGAGTTCACCTATTCGTTTTTCTCTCTGCTCCAATTCAGAAAGATTAGGGTTTGCTTTGGCGATCGCTGAAACTCTACCCTCTAAAACATCCCTCTTTTCAATTAAACTGTCTCTAGTTTGGCTGAGTTCTATAATTTGGTTATTAATATATTCAACTTTCTTCTCTAAACCCTCATACTGCCCCTTTGTACTTTCCCCTTTTTTAATCTCTTTCTCCAGAAAATCTCTTTTAGCCTTTAACTCTGGAATTTCTTTGGCAAGGTACAATCCTGCATTTTGGTTGTTAAGTTGCTCTTGAATAACTTTGACCCGAGTATTTTGTTGTTGAGTGGCGATCGCTACACTTGCTATACCTGCACTACCTGCTGCCAGAGCAGAAATTGAAGAATTTGGCAAACTACCAGTTACCAGAAAAGTTGTTAAGCCAACCACCAATGTAGTAGGAACTGCCCAGATTAGAGGATTAGTAGAAGGGTCTTTTGCCATAGTTACCTTAGAATAGTTAATGGTTGAAGTAAATTATGAAAACCAATGTGAGGGCATATACAATAAGCCCAAGTCTCATGAGATTTAGCAGTAGTGATTAAGGTCATAGGATGACTACCCAAAGGACTTCTCCCCTACCTTTAATGAGCTATATCTGGAGCAGTAACCATATAATTGCTAGATTACTATATATTCTTCAAATTAAGTTTAAGAAATCGAGAAATTCACAGATTAATAACCTAATTTTGAGCCTAATATTATTTAAGGTTGATATTTAGATTATTTGCTTCAGAGTTATATACACTAGATTTTAGACAAGACCTGTTAACTTATGGACATTACTATTCATCTCGAAGCCGAACAAGCCCGTAAACTAGAATACATCCAACAGCAGACCAGCCAAGACGCAGCATCAGTAATAAACCGTCCCATTGC
>CAZLKI010000304.1:0-3683 GCA_964560035.1 uncultured Synechococcus sp. | reverse complement strand
CAACTGATATGGTTTTGCCTGCACCCGTAGGAATGATTCTGCATCTAGAAGTATTTAATGCGCTATCTAATTAAACTGAATGAGCACTAGAACTTGGCGGCACGTAATTTCGCTAGAAGATTTTACGGTATCTGATTACGAGTTGGTGATGCAGACTGCTTGTTCGTTTCGAGAAGTTCTATCTCGCCGCAATAAAAAGGTGCCAACCCTCCAAGGGAAAGTAGTTACCAATCTATTTTTTGAACCTTCCACTCGCACTCGTAACAGTTTTGAATTAGCAGCAAAACGCCTCTCTGCTGATACGTTAAATTTTGCACCCGGTAGTTCTTCATTATCCAAGGGCGAAACGATTTTAGATACCGCGCGGACATTCTTAGCAATGGGTACCGATATTATGGTGATCCGTCATCAGGCATCGGGAGTGCCAAGGGCGATCGCTGAGGATATGGATAAATTGGGCGGCACCGTAGGGGTTTTGAATGCAGGCGATGGCAAGCACGAACATCCCAGTCAAGCCTTGCTAGATCTATTCACTTTAGTTACATACTTAAATCCCGCATATCCCTCTGCTCTAGAGCTTAAGGGCAAAAAAATTCTAATTGTAGGCGATATCTTACATTCTCGCGTCGCGCGTTCTAATCTCTACTGCTTGGTAACTTTGGGCGCAGATGTCCATTTAGTGGCACCACCTACCTTATTACCTCAAGAATTTAGTAGTTATGGCGTAACTATTCACCACAGCCTCAACCTAGCTTTAGAAGATGCCGACTTTATTATGACTTTACGCCTACAGACCGAGCGCATGGGACAGTTTTTAGTACCTAGCTTGCGGGAATATCACGCTCAATTTGGGATTACGCGCGATCGCCTCAGTAAATGCTCGCCTCAAGTTCAAGTGCTTCATCCAGGTCCTGTCAATCGAGGTGTAGAAATTAGTTCGGATTTGATGGACGATCCCCGTTTGAGCTTGATCGATCGCCAAGTCACAAATGGAGTTGCCACCAGAATGAGTTTGCTTTATCTCATGGGTGCTTCTAGTGGCGATCGCATTATTTAGTTTATCTAGAAAATATCTAGAAGCTATCTAACTAAACTACTTAACCCGATTTAGAAAATCTTTTTGATATTTTAAAAATTTACTATGCCACTCCTGAAAGCGGCGATCGCCATCTCTAACCAGCATCTGACGATAATGCTCGGACGAAATATATTTAGTTTTAGATTGGGTCATACTAATTTCATACTAATTAAGATCTAATGAGGATACATTTTTAAGAGTAAATTTTTAGATTAAGCTCACCTGAACATACTACTAACTGAAGTATCTTCATGCACTCGCCAAATTGTTTCGCCAATTAAGTTAGCCACAGATAAAACCTTAAGCTGAGGAAAATGTGACTCTGTGGGAATCGTATTTGTCACGATCACTTCTTCAAATAATCCACTCGATAACCTTTCGATCGCGGGCGGTGAAAATACAGCGTGAGTGGCACAGGCATAGACTTGACGAGCTCCCTCTTGGCGTAAAATCTTGGCACCTTCACAAATTGTCCCTGCCGTATCGATCATGTCATCTACCAGCACTGCGGTCTTACCTGCGACATCTCCAACTACATTCATCACTTCTGCCACATTATGACTTTGACGGCGTTTATCGATAATCGCGATCGGAGCATCGTTTAACTTTTTGGCAAATGCTCTAGCTCTAGCCACACCGCCGACATCAGGGGAAACTACAACGATATCGGGCAGATTTTTGCTGAGTAAATAATCAAATAAAACGGGCGAACCATAGACGTGATCGCAGGGAATATCAAAATAACCTTGAATTTGGGCTGAATGTAAATCCATCGCAATAATCCGATTTGCCCCAGACTGAACTATTAAGTTCGCCACAAGCTTGGCAGTAATTGACTCTCTACCCGCAGTTTTGCGATCGGCACGAGCATAGCCATAGTAAGGCATTACGGCAGTTATCTGACGAGCAGAAGCACGGCGACAGGCATCAATCATGATCAATAACTCTGTTAAATTATCGTTAACCGAGCGACAAGTGGGCTGAATCAGATAAACATCACAACCGCGAATAGATTCCTGAACCTGCACGTAGATTTCACCATCGGCAAAAGTCTTGCGGAGCATAGGACCCAGTCCCATCCCTAGATAGCGGGCAACCTCTTGAGCAAGTGGCACATTTGCGGAACCAGCAAACAGTCTTAAGCGATCGTCAGTGGCAGTAATAGGCACAAATCTTGATTGGTATTTAGCCGTAGTTGATTGAATCACCTTTAATAAATCCAGATATTTTTATTTAAGATCTTAACTGCACATTATTGCACCTTATTTAAGGATATTAGTTAAGGACGATTTGGGCGGCGGCGTTGTAAAAAGTCTGGAATATCGAGGCTGGGCTTGTTATTTTTAGGATCGATCCCAGTTATGTTAGAAGTCCGTCTGTAGGTTTCTGGATTACTAGCAAAGCCAGTTGCTATCACTGTAATTCTCACTTCTCCCGCCATTTTTTCATCAATCACTGCCCCAAAGATGATGTTAGCGTTGGGATCGACTACTTCATAAATAATCTCAGCCGCCGCATTGACCTCGTGCAGGGTTAGGTCAGAACCACCAGTAATATTAAAAACTACACCGCTAGCACCTTCAATCGAGGATTCTAATAAAGGTGAAGAAATTGCTGTCATTGCCGCTTCACGAGCGCGAGATTTACCCGAACCGATACCAATACCCAAAAGTGCCGAACCCGCATCTGCCATTACCGCTCTGATATCGGCAAAGTCTACGTTAACTAGCCCCGGAATCGTAATCATATCTGAAATACCCTGTACACCTTGACGCAAAATATCATCTGCAACCCGAAATGCCTCTTGGATCGGAGTTTGTTCGGCTGTAACTGCCAGCAACTTGTTATTGGGGATAATAATTAGAGTATCAACGCGACTTTGGAGAGCTTCTATGCCTTCTTCCGCCTGTTGTAATCTTCTTCTCCCTTCAAAGGTAAAAGGTCTAGTAACTATGCCTACCGTCAAAGCTCCTGCTTCTTTGGCTATTTCGGCAATTATTGGAGCGGCTCCAGTCCCAGTACCACCTCCCATGCCTGCAGTAATAAAAACCAGATCGGCACCTTCTAGGGCATGAGCAATTTCGGATTTGGACTCTTCAGCAGCTTTTTGCCCGATCGCTGGATTTCCACCCGCACCTAGACCTTTAGTGATTTTTTGTCCGATCTGAAAACGCTTGGGAGAACTAGATTGAAGCAGTGCCTGAGCATCAGTATTTAACGACCAAAACTCCACTCCATTAACTTCACTAGCAATCATGCGATTAACAGCATTACCGCCACCACCACCTACACCTATGACTTTAATTCTGGCAGCACTACTAAGCATAATATTGTCGGTTTCAGGATCGGATAATAGTTGCTGCCTCGTATTAGTGATAGTGTTATTGTGAGATTGAGTTACCTGCCGACGGCTGATTTGTTCTGGATCTACTGGCAAGTTTGCTTTCTCATCTCGAGAGCTATGATTACCTAACTCTAAAACATTATCTTTAATCATTTTGGCTGGACAGTATGTTGGTGGAGTTAATGCTACTTTTACAACAATATATTAAATTTAACTAATATTAAATCTAATAGAGTGTTAATTTTTTACTTAATATAAACT
>CAZLKI010000303.1:0-3685 GCA_964560035.1 uncultured Synechococcus sp. | reverse complement strand
TAAGTCTGCAACGAAGCAATAGAAAATTAATATAAAGCAGATTAAACCTGTAACGCAGCAGTAAAAAATTGATCCAGATCAGCTTAAATTCATAACTAAAATTGCTGAATTGAATATCATAGGTGCACTTGTGGGCTTTTTTGTATGTACAATTAATTTAAAATAATTGAGGTTATTACGATCTAAATATTTAAGTTTTATAAGAAAATGCTATGGCATCAGAGACGAAGAAACCAGTTCCAAACAAACGCTTAATCTTTATCATCTTTTTCATATTTTTTGTCGTGCTTATTCACGAGCTTGTTGCCATCCCCAGTTTTTTTAATCGTCTTGATGAGTCTCGACAAGCTAAATATTATATTGGAGCTATGAATCGCGCTCAACAGCAATATTTTATTGAAAAAGCAACTTTTACAAATTCCATCAATTTAGGGGCTGGGATTCCTCTAGAAACCGATAGATATAAGTATTACTCCAGAAGTGAAAAGAAAATTATTACTCCTGATTATGAAATTTTAATGGTGAGTAATTTCAGTGTGGCAAAAAAAGATAACCTCCAAAATTATTACGGACTAGTTTGGGCAACTAAATCACGCACCAAAAAGAATCTTACTAAAGATGAACAGTTAGCCAAAGTTATTCATTGTAAAACCTCCTCTAATATGAACCTAACTATAATACCCAAAGTGGAGTTTTCCAAGGATTTCAAAGAAGCTTCTTGCCCCAAGGGGATGGAACGTATGCAATAACAGCAATACAGTCAACCTAGAGAGGATTTAGAAGGTTCTTGGCTTCGTAAAAATTGTTCGCAATCACGGATTGGATAGATCATCTTGTCCCAGCGTGAATCGGGAAGTGATAGAGGTCGCCGTTCGGTCATAATCCATGCACTGAGGCGATCGCATTCTTCTCTTTGCAATTTAGGCGAAGACTTTAAGGCGGATTCGACCCTAATTAAACCAAAATACATATCTTGATTAGTGTTATCCCTAAGCCTGATATACCAACTACAGACGGGATGCCTGCTACGGGGAATAAATGCCGAACTTCTTTCGCCTTGACGTAAATTGAGAATGACTTCTTGATCGGGAAATCTAAAATATTGAGTGTTATGACTTTTAATTAATCCAACTGTGCGGGGATGATTAGCTGCGATCGCCGAAATCGTAATCGAACCATCCATAATTAACCAACCCTGAACTTCTCCTTGATTGTAAGAATTGAGCCATGTTTCCGCAAGTTCGGCTTCTAGGCGTTCTCGACTGAGGGTAATCGCATCACGGGCATTTTGTCGCTCTTGGACGATTTGCAGCCCTAATTCATCGCTGGGATCTGAAGGATTAGAATCTGTAATATTGGCATTGAGGAATTTAAGAGTATCGACAAGAGCTAGTTTCTGCGATCGCAAGTTCTCTAGTTCCTCGGTATCAAATTCGGCAAAAGGAAAATATAAAGCTTCTCGAACTTGATGCTGCCATTTAGACATGATTGCTTCTTGTCTTTTCCTGACTACGGCGGAAGTGTAGCCATAATAAACGGGTACAAAATTTTGATAATAAAGTAGATAGCTGCGCTGAATCCCATCCATAAAGTGATTAAATTCATTCTCTGCTACCGTACAGATGGGAATTGAATGAGCTTGCATGGTCGCATCAATGAGCTTGGCTTCGGAAAATCTGGGTTCAACCGCATTAAATCCTTGTTGTTCTTCATAGCTAGGCGATCGCATCATTTGACGGGCTGTACTAGCCGAAGCCTGAGTCGAACTACGCAGATATTTTTGCAAGTGAGGAAGTAATAATGAAGTCATCTAGTCTTTGAGGAGTGGTTAGAGGATTGCTTAAGCTTAGTTTGAGTTAGGGGGTGGGCGGAATGTCGATTACGCGGGGAATATCTTCATTTAATAATAAGGATAAAACATACTTAATCTCTTGATTAGCTGGCAGTACCGCTTTGGTGGAAGTGGTTTTAAGCTCAATTTTATAACTTCCTGTAACCGTTAAAGTGTCATTCCAGACCGAGACTTGAGTCCCGCCAGCCATAGGCTCATCCGTAGGAGTAAAGATTGTCATTAAAATTCCCGCCCCCGTGATGCTACTGGAAAGAGTTTGCCCTTCTGTGCCTGTAAATGTATAGCTTACAACTTGATTAGGCTTAAGTGCGCCATCCTTTAATAGCTGTTGTCCTAATCGTAAATCTAAGCTTTGGCTTGGTACTGGGACTGCGGGTGTCGGGACTGGATTGGGAACATTGGTTACATCAGGCGGCTCAACTTTGGGAATAGAGTTAATGACTATAGGAGCTTGGGGAGCCTTGTTAAGGCTGAAAAGGTAGAAAATAGTAGCTGCTCCCAAAATAAAAATCCCCCCAATTAGCAATCCCGATGAAGTCTCGGCAGATCGCCTTTGGGACTTTACAACTTTTACCGATGGGTTAGCTGTTCCCATGAGAATCTTTTCGGTTTGGGGTTCACTGCTGATGATAAAGGCTGATAATGCTTGCAGTGCCTCTTTAGCAGATTGATATCTTTGGGCGTATTGATAGCGTACCATCCGCGTTAAAACTATGGCTAATCCATTGCTAATTTTGATCTCGCCGCATAATGTCCCGTTTAAATTTGTGACTTTAGCGCGATCGCGCCAGATTAACTCGCCCGTCAGTGGATCGGTAGGGATATCGGTGGGTTCCAGTCCTGTCAAGGCTTTAATGGCAATCATACCCAGTCCATAGATATCGCTCGTAAAGTTAGGTCTGCCTATAGATTGCTCGCTCGGCATATATCCGGGGGTACCGATGGTTACGGTAAATCTGGATTCGCCATTTTGAAGTTCGGGATTGCCCTCTTGGATCGCCTTGACCGCACCAAAATCAATTAAAACTAACTTTCCATCCTTAGCGCGGCGGATAATATTATCGGGTTTGAGATCGCGGTGGATTACTCCTTCGCTATGGACAAAATCTAAAATGTTTAAAACATCCCTCAGCATGGCGATTACTTCTACTTCGGAAAGACTTTGCTCGTTGCCACTTCCTTTACTGACAATTTCATCGTGGAGCGATCGCCCTTCAATAAATTCTTGAACTAAATAAAATTGTTGATCTTCTTCAAAGTATGCCAACAATTGCGGAATTTGAGCGTGATTGCCCAGTTTTTCTAGAGTCTCGGCTTCGGTATTAAATAATCTTCTTGCCTCCCGTACGAAATTTGGATCGGTGCTGGCAGGCTGTAAATGTTTAACCACACAGGTAGGAGTACCGGGTCGTCTCATGTCACGGGCTACATACGTTCGCCCAAATCCACCCGCACCCAGTGCTTTAATTAACTTATAACGACCATCTAATACTTTTGACATGATAGATCCCGTAGTTGTCTCTTTGCTTAAGAATATACCAATTTCTAGTGCCGAACTATAGAGACATTCATTTGTTAAAACAGAATTTATCAATATTTTGCTTTCTTCACTGTTCAAATATTGAAGGCTTTAGCTCATACGATCGCCTTTATTCTAATCATCCTTAAACATCAAGCTCGATCCTAAGGAATAAAAATTAAATAATTTATGCATTTAGACCAGTATGAGGAATAACTCTATAATCCCATTTAGGGAGATATTCATCAAAAATGATAGACAAGTTTTCCTTAAATCCATCAGCGACCTCTCTGCCTTTAGCATAAACCTTATCC
>CAZLKI010000302.1:0-3687 GCA_964560035.1 uncultured Synechococcus sp. | reverse complement strand
TATTTACACTATCAAGCGAAATTGCTGCCAAGAATTCTTGTAAAAAATCAACTTGGTGCCAAATTGTATATTTAAGCTGAGGCTTAGAAGAACCACCAAATCCTAATAAATCCAAAGCTACACAGCGATAAGTATTTGGATAAGTGTCTTGGAGATCTTGGATAATTGGCAGCCAAGCCGAACTTTCTCCTAAGAACCCATGTAAAAAGACTAATGTAACTGTTTCTGCATCAATATCACTTTCCACCTCATGCCCATCGCCAATATCTAAATAAGCAGCACTATAGTTTTCTGAGGAGTTTTTTAGGAATATATCCTTTTTGGATGGTATGGACATTAAGCTTTACTTTTGAGATTTGAGTTCTTTTTGAATATATTTACGCCCATTTTGGACAATTTTGGTGATTTCTAGTACCTTTTTTTCTAAATCTTCGAGCGTGCGATCGCTATATTCGCTGACTTCTTTACGCATATTTTGTAAGTAGACAGTTTCTTCTTTACGATTTTCTTCTTGCTCTGTTTTATATTGCTGCCGCAGTTGATTTAGTTCTGTCAATACTTGCTGACGTAATGCCTCACATTCCTGTTGATTTTGTTGTCTAATTTGATTGGCTTCGATTTCGACTTGACGCAAGATTTTAGACTCATCCACTAGCATTTTTGCTTTTTCTTCTGCCTGCACTAAAATTTGTCTTGCCCGTTGCTGCGCCTCAAGTACAATTTTTTCTTCATATTCTAAAACTTCTTCCGCCTTGGCGATCGCCTCTGGAATTGCATCTCTAACGCGATCGATTTGGGGATATGCTCTTTCTTCATCAACTAGCTTGCGCCCAAAAATTGTAAAGGTATCAATCAACAAGTCCTCAAGGTTATCTAACTCAGTATGCATTGATGTAACAAATTTGGGCATATTTTTAATGGAGTTAATTTGTTGAAATTTTGACATGAATTTGTTTGAGCCAGTTTAGAATAAGCTAAGTTTGAATAAGCTAATGTGGCAATTTTACAGCTTAAAACATTATGAACTTTAATAGTTTTAGTTTGTATACAAAAAATATTTAAACTGAGAAACTGGTGAATAATTGACTTTTAATCTTTTAGCTGATAGAAAGTTTAGATGAATATCGATCTAGAGCAAATATTAGGATCTAACTCAGTCTCAGATAGTACTTTAGAAAGTGCTATACATTTGCTTGAAGAATCACTTCCATCCTATCGCCGAGATTTAGCATACGCTCTTGCTAATATTAGACGAGCAGAGCAGAAATATGAACAGGCACGTAACAATGTGTCCCAACAAGATAAAGCTCTGGAATTGGCAAAATCACAAAATAATTCCGCTAATATTCAGATCATTTTGAGCGATCGCCTAAATAATATTCAAGCAATAAAAAAGTTAGAGATCGAATACGAAGCCTTAACTAAAAAAGCTCAAGCTCTCAAAGATAAAATTTCCGAAACCGATAATCACATTCACAAAATTCAAGCAAAAAGAAAAAGTCTAAAAACTCAAACTCAAACTGCTCAAAAACGCAAGTATTATTACATGGCTCTGGGCGTGATCGATTCTCATTTTTTAGTTAATGTAATCGAGTATCCCGTAATTCAAGAGTCGGTATTGCAGCATTCCCAACTACCTGTGGATGTTCGGATCAAATTCAAACCAATTGAAATCGCCGCCTATGCCCTCAATCGCCTACCCAGTGTGTACGTTTCTACTAATGATGAATATCATCAGCAACTGCGTCATGTTTCGGACGAAAAGCTAAAAATTAGTGATACCATAAAACGCGCTATCTATGCCTTGCGTATGGGCGATCCTCTCTATGACTCCACCCCTCTGCCCGATGAGTTATTCTGTGAACCAAGAGGATTATTAGGTCGTCTAAGTGTGCTTTTTAATCGTAATGACCTGCGATGGGTAGAAGTACCTAAATTATTACTCAAGCTTAAGGATCAGCGATCGCCATTAAACCAATCTATATCTAACGCCAGTTCTCATATCTCTAATTACGTCAGGCAAAATCAGTATACTCATGTCCAAAAGTACTTACAGCGATCTAACCTGCGTAAACACAACTATGAATATGATGAGGAAAAGTTTGGCTCAAGTCCTCAATCAAGACAAATAGAAGATAAATTTCTAGAATTTTACACGCTCAGAGTCAAATTTAAGTTTGTCAATGTTATTGAGAAATTAGTAATGGTTCAGGCTTTATTCATGATGATTGATATTTTTGATGAAGGTTCTAGCTATAACGAAATTCTCTGTCAAACGCTCAACAAGCATAATGCTATGTACACAACTTCCGAACGCGGGCTCAATCGGTTTTGTAAGCAATTTTTTGAAAATCATGCTCAAAGCGTCAACGCCCAAATTGCTAAAAACTCTGGTAAGTCTCAAGATCGAACCCATAAAAAAAATGATTCAATCTATTTCAAACAATTTAATTTGGAATATCAGACGGCATTACCTGAAATTAGTAAGATCCTGGAGCGTCAAGACCTCAGCCCAGAGAACTTAGTAAGCGTAATTGAACAATTTATAAAGAAGGGTGGTTAGTAATTTTTGACAGCATGAATTGTGAATTTCATATATTTCTTAAATATGGGTTATGGATTGGAAATTTTAGAATGGTTGCTCCGCCTATTTGGAGTATTTTGGATGGCAGGTGGCATATTTACATTTAGAACAGCAAGGCAATTAGATGCCATAGATATTGCGCTTGAAGCCTTAACTCGAGTTAAAGAAGATAAGTTAATCAATCGCTTTCTCTTCATTGGCTCTATTCTGACGTTTTGTAGTGGGTTGGGATTATTTTTATTGACTCGTTGGGTGCTGATCCCAATTACTTTACTGGTTGGATCGCAGCTAATTTATTTTCAGCTCAAGCATCAACGGATGGAAGTAGCAATGACTGACGAAGAGCGAGCGGAAGCAAAAGTTAATCCCTCAACCATAAGAGCATTTTGGGTTTCGGTAGGTGTAGCGATCGCCGCCGCCCAAGCTTATAATCTGGGACTGTTAAAATAGCCTTTAGTTAGCATCTAGTCAACATTAAAAGTTACATTCTTAACCGTACATAAAGTAGCAAAGTTGTGTATTCTTAGCTGAGTCTATAGCAATTTTTAAGCTACTGGATTTTGAGGTTGGATATCCACTTTAATTTCTAGGCGATCGCTACTGATTGCTACATATACAAAATGTTTAATTTATTCTTTGAATTGGAGGAAAACTTATGACCGCCGATAATATATCCCAAGATATAGTAGATGTGAAAGAAGAAACAGGTCTTCAAGTTGATGTTAAAAATGAAGTCTCTACATTGTCAACTTTTACCCCACGTCCCGAAGCATCTCAGCAGATTGCCGATCGGTTTATGGAATTTCTACGCGCATCGTTAGCTCAGTTGACGATTTTATGGAATAAAGCATTTTCCGAAGAGCAATTGGCTACTTTGACTTTGATTGGCATTATTTTAATATCGATTCCACTGTTAACTATTGTAATCGGCGTAGTCAGCATTATTAACAATATTCCTCTATTTTCTTCATTGTTAGAACTAATTGGGCTTGTCTACTTTATTTGGTTTAGTTACCGCTATTTGCTATTTGCCGATACCCGCCGCGAACTGGCACTCAAAACTTCAACTCTCAAGCAAAGAGTCCTTGGGAAGTAGTTAATCT
>CAZLKI010000301.1:0-3733 GCA_964560035.1 uncultured Synechococcus sp. | reverse complement strand
GTAAGTTGTCTCGTTGAATTAGGAATCCCCGTGCTTTAGCACGAGGAGTGTCAACCTTTGGTTAAGAGCAAAAATTTTACATCCACAAATCCAGCCGATCGAGCCAATAAATTATCGAAGGATTAAATCACTCATGCCTTAGTTTTTATCGATTGTTTTTGTTGATTTAGCTCTCGATAAGCTTGCTCAAAGTCCTCAGAGGTAATTTCTAAACTATTAATTGGCAAATTTGGATCTGTACTAAGCTCAAACTGATGTCGTCCGATCGCCGAAACTGCCGCCCGATTACTTAAAAATGCCAGATCTGCTCCATTCCAACCTTCCGTACTCATTGCCCACTTATCTAAATCTAAGCTTGAAGCATGGGGGCGATCGCAATTATGAATTTTTAGAATTTGTTTTCGAGCAGTTAAATCAGGCAAGCCGATCTTAATATGTAGCTCTAAGCGTCCCGATCGCAATAATGCTGGATCTATAAATTCTGGGCGATTAGTTGCCGCCACTACCAAAATTCCCGCGGTCGCCGTGATTCCATCTAATTCTGTTAACAGTTGTCCGATCAGGCGATCGCCGATCCCACTGTCTCCTTGATTACTTCCTCTGATGGTGGCAATTGTGTCGATTTCATCAATAAAAATTACACAGGGTTTTGCTTGTTTAGCTTGGTTAAATAATTCTTTGATTGCTTGCTCCGTTGCTCCCACCCATTTACTTAATAACTCCGAAGCCGTAATAGTTATAAAATTTGCCTTTGATTCAGTGGCGATCGCCTTAGCCAACATAGTTTTGCCCGTACCGGGTGCTCCCGTAAGTAAAATTCCTTTGGGCGGACGGGCTTTAAGATGCGTGTAAAGTTCGGGATTACTCAGGCAGCCAGATACAGCCTCTTGCAGATTTTGCTTAATTAATTCTAATCCGCCAATTTCTGACCATTGCACCTGTGGAGATTCTAAACTAAGCGATCTTAATACTGAAGGCTTGACTTTTTGCAAAGCAGTCTCAAAATCGGCTTGTCGTACTTGCGGTTTTTCTAATAAATTTTCTAATGCATTTATAGGAGATTCAGAATTCAAATTTAAGTGCGGAACTTGGCGATCTAAGGCAATATAGGCAGCAGTTTGACATAATCCCTTGATATCGGCTCCAACAAAACCGTGGGCATTCTGAGCGATCGCCACTAGATCGACATCGGATGCTAAGGGCATATTACGGCTATGAATAGCTAAAATCTCGGCTCTTGCAGCAGCATCAGGTACAGAAAAAATAATCTCGCGATCGAATCTCCCCGGGCGGCGCAAAGCAGGATCTAGAGCATCAGGACGATTGGTTGCCGCCAAAATAATAATGCCAGAGTTTTGCTTAAATCCATCCATCAAACCCAGCATCTGAGCTACTATTCTTTTTTCTACTTCTCCTTCTACGCGATCGCGGTTGGGCATTAGGGCATCAATTTCATCAATAAAAATCAAGCAGGGTTTGGAGGCAGCTGCCTTTTGAAATAGTTCTCTCAGTTTTGCCTCTGCCTCACCGTAGTACTTGCTCATAATTTCAGTCGCTACAATCGAAATGAAGTTTACGCCCAAGGTTTGAGCCAGCGATCGCGCCGTCAGAGTTTTACCAGTTCCTGGTGCCCCTACTAATAAAATTCCTATGGGTGGTTCTATCCCAAACTTTTGTAAAATTTCAGGATGCTTTAAGGGGATTTCTACAAGATTTTGGAGTTGTTTAAGTGTTTCTCCCAGACCTCCGACTATTTCTGTAACTTTAGTGCTAGACGGCTGATAATCATTTGCCTCACTAGATTTAACAGGAGATTTTACAGTTTCAACATTAATTGGTGAAGTACTATAACTTGGAGAACTATTAGCAACTTTTCTATTAGACGGAATATTACTACGCCGCGGAATACTAGATATAGGACGAGAGCTAACATTAATTTGAGTTTTTACCTCAGATTTCAGATCGGATTTAAGACTAGATTTAAGTTCTGATGCATCAAATTGCGCCACCCAATCCACCCATTCAATTAGCTGGTTAAGATTTAGTTTTTGCTTAAACTCATCCACAAAATCATCTAAATTTTTAGAGAATTCCTCTTGGCGATCGCTCATGGTTTTCTCTGTAAGTAGGCAAGCATAAATAAACTAGAAATAAAGAATCTCTGCAGGGAGAAGCCCCGTTATGATTTTTCTATTTTTTACGGTCAAAAATATTAACTTTTCTTTAGCAATGAATTATGGGTATATCCATTCATATTGATTCGGAAATACAAAATTTGTAAAAGACATTGAAATACTTATATCAAGAGATTTAACGGCATGCCACCAGCCCACAGGCATAAATATCACATCTCCCGGCTCTAATATCACTTCAATAACTCGCACTTCCTTAAATAGTGGATACTTCTCATAATTAGGATTTTCACAATCTACTTCACTAAAAACCCCCCGATAATTATAAAGAAGATGGGTGTAATAAGGAGGGATAATCTTCCATATTTTGCGACCATAAACTTGTGCGAACATTAAATTGACAGGGTCGTGATGCAATGGCGTAATCGTTCCCGCAGGACCAAACCAAAAAAAGCAAGTGCCATCAATGTTTTGAGGATTTAGATACTCGGGAAATATCTCTACATCATCTAATAAACTGCGTAAAGCCGTCTTTTGGATATTGCTATTATTTGCCACCATGTAACGATCATTTGAGGCACCGTTGGTTACTATCATGTTAACGTAATCTTCCATTCGCATTTTTTGGCGATGATGCTCGACATTAATCTCATATTCATAATCGCTATTGCGATCGCTTTGCATTTCTATTTCAATCTCACCATACTTCTCTTTTAAATATTCAGGATTCCACAGAGAAAGTGCCGTCCAGTTCCTAGTAACATCAGTCAGAATTAGCGGAATATTCTTAGCGTAATAATTTTCCAAAAAATCAGAGCGCGATATAGATGATCTTCTCTCGATCGCCTGATTTTGGGGCGAAAGTGATGCCAGATCGATCAACGCGTTTGCATAGGATTCAGCTTTTCTCAGCGATTTTACAAATTTAGATCCAGATTCAAAATAGGGGTTCTTATCGATAGATTCTACCTCCAATTTAGCCGCACTTGGGCTGATCCCATGATTGATTAATTGCTGCACGATCGAGCGATCGTCTATACCCAAAAATTTATTATCACCAATCCACTTCCGCCACTCATCAGTAATCGGTATAGAGGTAGAAGTGATCTGTGAAAAATAACGCGGATCGAAGGTAGAAAAACTCGATCGAACGTCTTGGAATGGTTTATATTGCATAAAGACTGAGTGCTTATAAAGATATTAATGCCTGTATAAAAGCCCTAATCAAAAAAATACCATATTGCTATCAACCCTTAGATTAAAGATGTAGCCTATGGATGCGGTGAAATCCAGTATTTTAAAAGCAATTGTATGACAAAAAAGTTCGTCCCCAAGCTTTGTCTATCGTGTTAATTTTAACCGATTGGTTGGGTAACATATCGTTGGAGCAAATCCAAAACGGGCTCGCTTTACAGACACACATCAAGATAAAGGTAAATTATGTCTAACCGAAACAGGCGAGTAAATCAATTTTTTGCTAACCTCATCGCCAAAATTAGAAAATTACTAATTAAAGTGGGTAGTCCTTTTCGGATCAGCCGCCGTACTGTTAGAGCCATTCAAAATCAAAGCCGATCGTCCCAAGCAGGTTTTGTTTTACC
>CAZLKI010000300.1:0-3748 GCA_964560035.1 uncultured Synechococcus sp. | reverse complement strand
TCTTCATCTAAACCTCCAGTAATTATTAAAGGTAATCAAAATCAGCTACAGAGTTTAATTGTAAATATTACCAGTTATGTAGATAGATTATTAAGTTCTGATTATTTCAACCAGAATATTCATCTGAAGTTATCTCACAAATTCTCTATTCCTAAGCTTAAAAGTTTTAGTAAATTAGAATTTAGCACGTTAGAACTATTTGATTTAGTTACTAATTTAGAACTTTTGACAAATGAAGTTGAAATCTTGCCAGCTTTAAACATAAATGTGATTAATGTATCAAAAATTAAGCTTATCAGTCCAATTTGGTTAAAAGTAGCAGCCGCAGCGATCGCCACAATCGGAATTACCACAAGCACTATTAAGTTTTTATCACCCGAACAATATGCACCTCAATCTATTGCTACTTTGAATTCATCAGAAGAAGCAATTAAAAATTTACCGAAAAACTCATTAGAAGATTCGCCAAAGAAAGATTTAAAACAAGAGTCTAAACTCCTACCAAATTCTCCTCCATTAGCAAAACCGCATAATCTGACTTCATCTCTTCCTAAATCTCAATCTAGATCTCAGCCTAAAATTTCTCCTAAAATTTCTCAGCCAGATCTAAAATCTCTAACAGGCTCTTTAAAGAATAATGGGGCTACAGTTAAAATTCCGACTCGACTTCCGACTCAACTTCCAATGGCTCCTCCAGCCAAATTACCAGCTAAATTATCAGAATTTCCTCAAACTCCACCCATTCTCACCAGATCGGAACCAAAACCTCAGTTAATACCTGCAAAACCGCCATCAGATTCCCTTAAATCCGATACATTGGCAAAGTTATCTCAACCCCAAAATTCAGTAAAGACACCTAAATCATCCCCAAAATTTTCTACGGATAATATATCACCAACACCCTTAATCATAACTCCCAAAGCTTCCGAACAAATACCTCCTGTTTTAAATGATTCCATTCCAAATAATGTAACTCAGGAACTCCCCAATCCTGAGACGAGACAAAAATCGCAGAGCTTAAAGTTACCCGCGACATCTACTCCGCCTCTTGGACAAAATGGTCAAACTACACAAGCTTTGAGAAGAGATAGCGATCGCTTTACTTCTAAAAGTTCAAAAGATAAAAATCTGAAGATCGAAGTAACTAAAATAGATGGCTCGGTTTTACCTCAAGATTTACTAATATATGAGAATAAGATCGAGATAGAATCATCAAAGTTATTGGATGGAACTACTAAAGCCATAAATATAACGGTAAGTATCCAAGTACGCTGGCAAAATCGCCAAATTACTGAAATTAAGATCCAGCCCATGCCTGAAGCTTCATCTGAGATCTCATCTCAATATAAGCTAGAACATAAAAAAATAAACTCAGAATTAACTGAATTTATCGAGCGATCGCTTTTTGAGACATTCCCAGATCGAGATGGCAATCTAGAAATTAACCTCAAAATATCTTCCTAGATTAACTACCAAGTTTTTCCATTTAGCTGGCGCGAAGGCGGTCTACCTATTACCGTTATGGTAGCGGGAGTAGTTAAAGAAGCAGGCTGGGAATTAGTCTGATATTTATCAAGCGATTTATTAAGCGGAATTTCGGTAATGGGAATTAGTTCGGGTTGCTCTCTCAAAGCTAGGTCTCTAATTGTCCGGGCGATCGCGCGTTGGGTTAATTGCCAAACGATGTTACGTCCTAGTTCTTGCGTTTCGGGTTTTATCAAAATCTGCCCTGCTAAAGGGACAAATTCCAATGGTTGGAGGTTTTGGTCTGCGGAAATTGTCGTCCACACGCTCATTAGTCTTTGCAGGCTAGATGAATCAGGATTGGCACCGTTGGTGATGATGTTTTCCTTTTTAGCTACATCTCTATTAAAAAGATTGGCAAAAGGATTAGTGAATGATTTCCCAATGCGGCTAAATGCTTCTTTCTCTATCCCTTTAACAATTTCATCGGTGAGGCGATCGCGCATATATTCTCCCCGTTCTGATAGTAAAAAATCACTAACTTGATGAATGGTCTCTTTGAGATCGTAGTCTTGATTAGATTTGGCATTTTTAAGTAGATTCTCCAATCTCGCCCATCGAAACTCGCCATCGCTAAATAGTAATTCTTTAAGTGAATTGCGTAACTCTGGATTAGTATCGGTTAATAAACGATTGGCAACGTAGGGATAAGCCACGCTCAACACCTTGAAATTAGGATCGACATTTAGAGCAATTCCTTCTAAGGTCACCAGCGATCGAATAATCAACGCATAATAGGCAGGCACCTGAAAAGGATACTCATACATAATTTGTGAAAGCTGATCGGTCATCTCCTTAAAATCTAGCTCTGCCACGCTGGAACCCAAGGCGGCATTAAATACTCGTGCCAAAGCAGGTGTTATTAAATCGAGATCTACAGTGCTAGTTAAAAATCCTAACTTTACATAATCTTTAGACAAAGCCGCAAAATCGCGATTTACTAGATGAATAATTGCCTCGATCAAGCCATACCTTTGCTCTGAGTTTACCTGACTCATCATGCCAAAATCTAAATATGCCAGTCTGCCGTCGTTCATTACCAATAAGTTACCCGGATGCGGATCGGCATGAAAAAATCCCTGATCCAATAATTGCCGTAAAGAGCATTGCACGCCCACTTCAATAATGTGCCGACTATCTAACCCCATCGATTTAATTTTTTCAAGCTCGGTCAGCTTTGCTCCTTCGATCCATTCCATCGTCAGAACGCGACGGGCTGTATATTTCCAGTAGATTTTAGGCACATAGATTTCATCGATACTCCCGTAATATTCAGCAAATCTATTGGCATTTGCACCTTCACAGGTGTAGTCCATTTCCTCAAAAATACGAGTGGCAAATTCTTCCAAAATACCCACGAGATTACTATGGATAAACGTAAATTTTTGCATCACCCAACCAGCAATTCCGCGCAAAATATACATATCCAAGCCAATTGCCTCGTTTATATCTGGTCTTTGCACTTTAATTGCTACTTGTTCGCCAGTTCGCAGCCTGCCTTTATATACCTGTCCAAGTGAAGCTGCAGCGATCGGATTGGGAGAAATTTCAGCGTAGATTTCTTGTGGAGTTGCGCCTAATTCTTCGCGAATAAATTGAAATGCCAGCGCGTTGGGAAAAGGCGGAAGCTGATCTTGCAATTGTGCCAACTCATCCATATAAATAGCTGGTACGATATCGGGGCGGGTGGAGAGAGCTTGACCGATTTTAACGAATGCAGGTCCCAGTTTTGTTAGAAGTTGCCGAATTTGGATGGCTCTTTGCTTGGCTTTACGCTCGGTTTGTTGAGTTTTACGATCCCACCACAGCGAAAAGAATAGCGTCAGTAAAGGCAAAAATATATTTAAACAACGCTTCCAGACTTTAAGCGGTAGTCGTTTGTAGTGATTGGCGATCGCCTCAGCATCGTAACGGTCTAACTCAAACTTGTCAGGCATAGTTAATCTAGGTGGGTTAATTAATTTAAGTAATTTTGCGATTCGATCTAAATTTTGCGATCTCTAAATTTTGCGATCTATATAATCATAACGATCTGGGCAAACTATCGGTGCAAACTATCTATGCAACTGATCACCATCTTAGCAGCCCAGCAATTCCAAATTCAAAATTTGAAGCTCATAATGGCAATTCTTATTGAAAATATCGCCACTAAAGTCTCCAGTTTTTTGTATTGAAAAATTAGTAGTAAAAGAAATAGATAACTAGGGTAGGCGATCGCTCCCCC
>CAZLKI010000299.1:0-3765 GCA_964560035.1 uncultured Synechococcus sp. | reverse complement strand
TATTATCTGATGCCCATTTTAACAAGGTGGAGGTAAAAATTAGTTCTGCGATCGCTCTTCCTGTCTTATCACGCGGTAAAGGTATGGTAAACAATGAATAGCGTTAATTTAAGTACAGAAAACAATTTACTCGACAACTGGAAGATTTAACTAAGCAATCCGAGAATGATAGGATTTATAGGTATTTTTACATTAGCGAAAGTATTATTAAAATTCAAATTTAATTTAGTGTTAAATGGCGGAAATTATTGACGGTAAAGCCCTGTCCAAGCAAATGCAAGCCGAGATGACAGAAAAAGTTAAAACCTTACAAGCTCAATTTGGGCGATCGCCGGGGTTAGCAGTGATTATGGTCGGTGATAATCCCGCCAGTGCTGCCTACGTACGGAATAAAGAACTAGCTTGTACAAAAGTGGGGATGCGCTCGTATGGCAAACATTTTCCAGCAACAGTTACCCAAGCAGAGCTAACTCAAGTAATTGACCAACTAAATACCGATCCCAATGTAGACGGAATTTTAATCCAGCTACCTTTACCCCAACATCTCGATGCGATCGCCCTAATCAACCAGATCGATCCAAATAAAGATGCCGATGGTTTGCACCCTTACAATCTCGGTAAATTAATGCGGGGTGAAGTGGGCTTACAAAGTTGCACTCCTGCAGGCGTAATGCAATTATTAAAATCATCCGATATTAAAATTGAGGGATCTACCGCAGTCGTGATCGGTCGGAGTATTTTAGTTGGCAAACCCATAGCCATGATGCTTTTAGAAGCTAATGCCACCGTAATTATGGCGCACTCGCGCAGTGAAGACCTCAAGGCGATCGCTCTCAATGCTGATATTCTGATAGTAGCTGTGGGCAAGCCGCAATTAATCACAGCAGACATGGTAAAGCTCGGTGCCGCAGTTATAGATGTGGGAATTAACCGCATTACTGATTATGAGGGCAAATCTTCTTTAGTCGGTGATGTAAACTTTGATAGCGTTAAAGCGATCGCCTCCTACATTACTCCAGTTCCGGGCGGAGTTGGTCCTATGACTGTAACCATGCTGTTGCACAATACTATTTGGAGCTACTGTCGGCAATATGGCACAAAATATAATTAATACGCTTTTTAATTCTGAGATTAACTCTGAAACTTCCAATCGCATTGATAATACCTTCGATTCAGATTTTGACCTGTGTGCTTATTTGGCAAACGCTAAAACCGCAGTCGAAAATGCTTTAGACGGATCGATCGAGGTTAAATATCCTGAAAAAATCTACGAGTCCATGCGCTATTCTCTGATGGCATCGGGTAAACGCCTGCGACCGATCTTGTGCTTGGCAACCTGCGAGCTTTTTGGTGGAAATGCGGCGATGTCAATGCCTACAGCCTGCGCCATGGAAATGGTACATACGATGTCGTTAATCCATGACGATCTACCAGCGATGGATAATGACGACTATCGGCGGGGCAAACTAACTAATCATAAAGTTTATGGCGAAGATATTGCGGTTCTAGCAGGAGATGCACTGTTGGCATACGCTTTTGAATATATTGCCGACAATACGCAAAATGTACCGAGCGATCGCATTCTCAGAGTAGTAAGCCGTTTGGGTCGGGCGGTAGCTGCTGAGGGCTTAGTGGGCGGACAGGTAGTCGATTTAGAATCTGAGGGTAAAACTGACATTACCTTAGAAACTTTAAATTTTATTCACCGTCACAAAACAGCTGCATTGCTCGAAGCCTCTGTCGTTTCGGGCGGAGTTTTAGCAGGAGCAGGGGCAGATGATATCAAACGCCTGACCATCTACGCTCAAAATATTGGTTTGGCATTTCAAATTATTGATGACATCCTCGATATAACTAGCACCTCAGAGGAGTTAGGCAAAACGGCAGGTAAAGATATTGAAGCGCAAAAAGTAACCTATCCCAGTCTTTTAGGCATCCCCGAATCTCAAGTACAAGCGCAAAATTTGATCGATCTGGCGAAGGCACAAATACAATGCTATGGTAATTCTGCTATTCCTTTAATGCGAATTGCTGATTACATTATTGCCCGAACACACTAAGTCATCATTTAAAGTAACTATAAAGCAATTAAGCAATCAGACAAAACTATGCATCCTTTGGCAGAAGTCTTAGACAACAGGGTCTTAATAATTGCGATCGCTGCCAGTTTAGGCGCACAATGTTTAAAATTATTGCTGATATACATTCAGTCTGGACAGATAAAACCTCAAGTTCTGTTTGAAACTGGGGGAATGCCAAGCTCACATTCGGCAGTAGTATCGGCATTGGCGACAGGCATTGGTAAATCTCAGGGTTGGGATACAGCCCAGTTTGCGATCGCCTCGGTATTTGCTTTTATCGTCATGTATGATGCTTCTGGAGTGCGCCGCGCCGCAGGAAATCATGCCAAGGTTCTCAATCAAATTATTGGGGAAATGTTTGAACAAGATCATCACCTCACCGAAGATCCGCTCAAAGAGTTATTAGGGCATACGCCAGTTCAAGTGTTAGTTGGCTCAGTTCTGGGCGTAGGGTTAATGTGGGTACTTCTGTAGTTCGAGTTTTAGCGCGCAAGCCCACTTGGTTTAGAGTAGCTTTTCGCTACCGAGGCTCTGTGATCCCCCAGATTCTGCCAAAGGTATTGTTTTGTGGCATATTCGGACTATTTATTTATATCCTGCATTATCTGAAGTTTTCGGTCTCATTTCCGATTTTGGGAATTCTGATCCCCAATTTAGTTTTAGGTTTATTACTGGTTTTTCGCACTAATACTGCCTACGAAAGATATTGGGAAGGTCGCAAAGCTTGGGGCAATATTGTAAACAGTATTCGTAACCTCGCTCGGCAAATTTTAGTGTCAATTCAAAGCGATCAACCCGAACCCGAAAAAGTAGTGGCTTTACATCTTCTGGCTGCTTTTGCGATCGCCTGCAAACTCCATTTACGTCACGAACAAATCAATGCCGAATTAGAACCATTACTCAGCCCTTACCAGTATCAAAAGCTCCAGTCCATGAATCATCCACCTTTAAAAATCATGTTTTGGTTGAGCGCATATCTACAAAGATCTTATAAAGAGGAGTACTTAAATATTTATCAGTTAAATTCGCTGAATATCTTAGTTAATAACTTAGTTGATGCTATTGGTGTCTGCGAACGCATTCAAAATACTCCGATCCCCTTGGCGTATGCGATTCATCTCAAGCAATTGCTATTAATTTACTGCTTATCTTTACCTTTTCAAATGGTACAACAAGTGGAATGGCTGACTCCGATCGTTGTGGCTTTGGTTAGTTTTACACTGCTTGGCATCGAAGAGATTGGCATTCAAATTGAAGATCCCTTTGGTCGAGATAATAACGATCTACCTTTAGATCTAATCTGCAATAACATTTTGCATAATCTTAAAGATTTAATTGGTGTTTATACCAGTGGAATTGAAAACTAAAAAATCAAAAAGTTTGTGTAATCTCTATGCTTAATCGTTTAACATCCAATTCGATCTTAATAGGACTAACTTTAGGTCTGGGTTTAATTGCTGTCGCTTTATTATTTCCGTTAATCTTTGTTTTAATTACTTCTTTTGCCCCTGCTACATTTAAGCCCACGGCGGGTTTATTACCTCATACTTGGACTTTTGATAATTACCTCAGAGCGTGGCAACAGGGCGAATTTTTACTGGCGTTTTTTAACTCAACTTTTGTGGCGATCGCAGTTACAGGTTGTCAAATTTTTACCTCCGCCCTAGCTGGATATGCATTAGCG
>CAZLKI010000298.1:0-3767 GCA_964560035.1 uncultured Synechococcus sp. | reverse complement strand
GATTATTGTGGAGTTAAATATGCGATCGCTGTTTCGAGCGCCACAGCCGCTTTACATATTGCTTGTTTAGCACTTGATTTAGGTAAGCAGGATTATCTCTGGACTTCACCAAATACCTTTGTAGCCTCTGCAAATTGCGGGTTGTATTGCGGTGCTAAGGTAGATTTTGTGGACATCGATCCACTTACTTATAATTTGAGCATTGATGAATTGACTCAAAAGTTAGAAGATAAGCTAGATTATTTGCCTACAGTTGTAGTGCCTGTGCATTTTGCGGGTCAATCCTGCGAGATGGATAAAATCGCCGCTTTATCTCAGCACTATGGATTTCAGGTAATTGAAGATGCTTCCCATGCGATCGGCGGCAAATATCAAGGCAAAGCGATCGGCTGTTGCAAGTTTTCGGATATAGCTGTATTTAGCTTTCATCCTGTGAAGATTATCACTACAGGCGAAGGGGGCATGGTGTTAACTAATCGCGAGGATTTGTATGAAAAGTTAATTAGGCTGCGATCGCATGGCATTACCCGCAATCCAGATTTCATGCAAGGCGAATCACATGGTGCTTGGTATTATCAGCAACTAGAACTTGGCTTTAATTATCGGATGACGGATATTCAAGCTGCTTTAGGTGCAAGCCAAATGCAAAGGTTAAATGATTTTATTGCTAGACGACAGTTTCTAGTGCAACGCTATAATCATTTATTACAAGATTTGCCGCTTACTCTGCCCTATCAACATCCTGACACTGAATCTAGTTGGCACTTATATGTAATTCGCTTAAATCTTGACAAAATCAGCAAAACTCATCGTCAAGTATTTGATGAACTGCGTCAAGCAGGGATTGGTGTAAATTTACACTATATTCCAGTTCACATCCAGCCTTATTATCAAAATATTGGATTTCAGTGGGGTGATTTTCCTTCGGCAGAAATGTATTATCAAAGTGCGATCAGTATTCCTTTATATTATGGTTTGAGCGAACAAGAGCAAGATCGGGTGATTGGTAGTTTGCAGAAGATTTTGACCTAACGTATGAAAACCGACAAACTTTTTTATCGTCTTTTCCTATCTCAACCGAGATTAATTACCGAGCTGATCCCAGAGATTCCTGTGGGTTGCGCATTTACCTATAGTGCTCCAGCAGTCAAGGAAAAGGGGTTTGAACTCGATGGTTTGCTAACCCCTGTTGGTGACGATCTGAGCCTGCCAGTGATATTTGTTGAAGCCCAAATGCAACGAGATCCAAATTTCTATGGGCGTTATTTTTCCGAAATATTTCTGTATTTATACCAATATGAAGTTGTCCGACCTTGGTATGGGCTATTGATTTTGCCTAGTCGGAACATAAATATTGGAGTAGATATTCCCTACTATGCGTTGCTGAGAGAGCAGGTTAAGCAAATTTATCTCACAGACTTATTAGATTTAACAGATTTAAGTCCAAATCTGATGTTATTAAAGCTAATAGTAGTCGATCGATCTGAAGCTGTAGTTTTGGCTCAATCAATTCTGGAAACCGCAGCAAACAAAGAAGAATTTCGGCAACGATTAGATTTAGTAGAAGCTATACTGGTTAACAAATTCCCACAACTTAGCACTGAGGATATTTTGACAATGCTAGATATTAAAACCGCAGATATCAAAGAAACTCGTTTCTATCAAGAGATCCTTCAAGCAGGGCTATTAGAAGGTAGGCTTGCTGGACTATCAGAGGGCAGACTTGCTGGTGAATTGGAGGGTAGACTTGCTGGTGAATTGGAGGGCAAGATTGAAGGGCGAAAAGAAGAAGCGATCGCTTTAGTTGTGCGTTTGTTAATTCGCCGTTGTAGAGTTTTACCATCGTCTTTAGAAAATCAGGTGCGATCGCTATCTGTCGAGCAACTAGAAATTTTAGGAGAAGCTCTGCTAGATTTTCAAGGAGTAGCGGATTTGGAGTTTTGGTTAACTCAAATGTGAGCTTTTATAAAAACTCTTCAGAAAAGTACAAAAAAATGCTTTACGAACAAGACTTTTATACTTGGGTACACCAACAGTCAGACCTCCTACGTCAGAGACGGTTTGATCAGTTGGATCTATCCCATCTCATAGAGGAGCTAACCGATTTGGGTAATCGTCATTATGATCAGTTAGAGTCTCGGCTAATGCAGTTAATTGCTCATTTGCTCAAATGGCAAGTGCAACATTGGCGGCGTTCTAATAGCTGGCGAGCTACAATCCGTGTGCAAAGGACATCTATCGAAAAGCTACTCCGCCGTAATCCTGGATTGAAGTCGAGGCTAAATGAGGCGATGACAGAAAGTTGGTCTGAGGCTCGGGATTTAGCGATCGCGGAAACAGATTTACCTGATGATAACTTTCCAGAGAGTTGTCCATTTTCGTTAGAAGAGATTATGAATCCAGACTTTTGGACATAGCTTTAGATGAACTTTAAAGCAAGAAGGTGTTAATTAGTTCAGCCACAGGAGCCAAGCCAAAATGACGATCGCAATATCTACCAAGCCAAATTTATATGACCATGATTTTTATCAGTGGACACAGGAAACCACAGCCAAATTAAGGGCTAAAGACTTTGCTGCTTTAGATTTAGAAAATTTAATAGAAGAGGTCGAGAGTTTGGGAACATCTGAAAGGAGGGAAATATATAACCGCTTAACCACTTTACTAGAGCATTTACTAAAGCGGATTTATGCCAATCTACCTGATTGCTTTGATGGCTGGGAAAACACAATTCGGGAGCAACGAAAACAACTGAAGCGATCGCTCAAATTATCTCCTAGTCTCAAAAATTATTTTACTGAAATCTTTGATGAAGCCTTTGTCGATGCCATTGATGAAGTTCGCAAGGAAAAAGGATATAAATCTGTGAAGTTCCCTGATTTATGGCAATTTGGCTGTGACATTGATGCAATAATTAATGTTGATTTTTGGGAATAAGTACGCCACTTATAGCTTATGTTGATGAAGTAAACTGTAATTTGATGAAAGTAGTAATAATTAACCAAGCGAGAATGACCTCTACTCGATTACCCAAGAAGGTACTGAAAGAAGTATTAGGTAAGCCTTTATTAGAGTATCAAATCGAAAGATTGCAACGGGTTAAACTAGCTGATCAGATTGTTATTACAACGACGATCAACGATACTGACCAACCAATTATTGATTTATGCGATCGCCTTTCTATTCCTTACTATCGCGGTTCTGAAGATGATGTCTTGGCTCGTTATCATGGTGCGGCGATCGCGCATCAAGCTGATGTCGTGGGGAGAGTTACTTCCGATTGTCCAGTCATCGATCCACAAGTGATCGATCGAGTCATTCAGTTTTATATAGATGCTTATCCTAAATATGACTATGTTTCTAACTGTCTAGGCAGAACTTATCCGCGTGGCATGGATACAGAAGTGTTTTCTTTTCAATCTCTAGATGAAGCATTTCACCAAGCAACTGCTCAAGGCGATCGCGAACATGTTACCCCCTTTATTCATCGACAGTCAGATAAATATTATCTAGGTCAAATCAACTATTTTGAGAACCATAGCGATCATCGCTGGACAGTAGATACGGTAGAAGACTTTGAATTAATTAAGAGAATAATTGAGTCTCTATATCCCCTTAAACCTAAATTTTCGTTAGAAGATTGTCTAGAACTATTATTGCAATATCCTGAATGGAGCATGATTAATCAACATATTGAACAGAAGCAATATGGAGAATAAAACTTAATATTCCCAATCTTGGTTTGTATTACATATATATAAGGATAA
>CAZLKI010000297.1:0-3769 GCA_964560035.1 uncultured Synechococcus sp. | reverse complement strand
AACCATTGACGATCACGAAGTCAGAAATGACTTTGAAGGCGGCACTTTTGATGGCGAAAGTAACATCCTTGTAAATGACACTGAGCTCTATGACAATGGTTTACAGGCATTCCAAGAATACAATCCCATTAATGATAAATTCTACGGAGCCACAGGCGAAACTCGTACTGCTGGTGAAAGAGAACTCTATCGTTATAATACCTATGGTTCTGATGCTGCTTCCTTTGTCTTAGATGCGCGCTCTTTCCGTGATGGTGGACTACCTGCTGTTGCTAACCTTGCCGATCCCGCTCAAGTTGGAGGATTCCTTGCTGCTTCGTTCGATCCAAGTCGGACTTTCTTAGGCAAACAACAACTAGACGATCTAAAACGCGATCTATTGCAAGCTCAGAATGATGGAATCAACTGGAAATTCATCACTGTGCCTGAACCGATTCAAAATCTGGGTGTCTTAGCTGCAAGCGATCGCTTTGAAGGATATGCTGCCGAACGTACAGAAATCTTGAAGTTTGTTAATGACAACAAGATTAGTAACGTAGTATTCATCGCCGCTGACATCCACGGCACCTTAGTTAATAACTTAACCTATCAAACCGCTCCCGGTACTGCTCAAATTGCCACTAGTGCCTTTGAAATTACCACTGGTTCGGTTGCCTTTGATGCGCCATTCGGTCAAACCGTAGCTAGCATTGCCGCACAGTTGGGATTAATCGATGCTGCAACCAAAGCCTTCTATGATTCCCTTCCGATTGCTAACGATGCTGACAGTACGATTAATGACAAAGATGACTTCATCAAAAACCTTACCAATACTCAGTTAGCTGCCCTTGGTTACGACCCTCTTGGGTTAAATAACAACCTTGCCAGTGCTAATGGCTTAATCAATGCCACTCTGCTTCAGGGCGATTATGTCGCAGCCCACACCTTTGGCTTTACCCAGTTTGATGTCGATCAAGCTACTCAAAAGCTAACCGTAACAACCTACGGCATTGAGGCATATACCGAAGCCCAACTGCTAAATAATCCCAGAGAGATTATCAATCGCACCCCAGAAGTTGTCAGTCAATTTGAAGTGGCACTTGGAGCTTCTGCTTCTACGACTGTGACTGCTGACACTTTGATCGCTGGTAATACAGGTGACAACGGCATCTTAGCACTCGGACAAAATACTGTGTTTAGCGGAGCAGGCAAAGACTTTGTTACTGCTTCTACTAATACGACAGGAAATAGTCGGATCTACGGAGGGGAAGGTAACGATAATCTTCAATCTAGCATAGGCGATCGCGTCTTTGGTCAAGGTGGGGACGATCGGATTGATGCTACTCGTGGTAACGGTGGTAACCGCCTCTATGGGGGAGATGGCAATGATAGCCTGTTTGCTGGAGCTAACGACCAACTATTTGGTGGCAACGGTGATGACTTGCTCTATGCAGGTACGGGTGGTAGCAGTTTAACTGGTGGGGTTGGTAGAGATGTGTTTCTTTTAGTAGAGAGCATTCTGCCCAACAGTATTAATACCATTACTGATTTTCAGCTAGGAATCGATACTCTAAGAATCTCTGGCATTACTGGCGAAACTAATTTGACCTTTACTCAACAAGGAGCAAATACTTTAGTTGGTGCCTTTGGTACTAATTTAGCCGTACTGACTGGGATTCAAGCTACCAGCTTGAGCGATGCTAACTTTACTTTCGGTTAAAAATATCCATTAGGAATTAGGAAATTTAATAGGTTATACATTTAATTAATCTTTTTGTATAACTTATTCACCTTTTCTAATTCACCTTTTCTAAATAATTTAGTAGCGATCGCCCTCAATCTATATCAAAATACAGGCAGAGAATGGATTTAGATAGGTTTTACTCTTTACTAATGCTACTAACTCAAACAAATCTAAACATGGATTTTTTGCGTAAGTACTTTTTGAGTGGTTCTTGAGTAGATGTAGATGAGAAAGGGTAATTCTAAATTAGTAATTTCGTCTACAAAAATAAGCTCAAAATCCTCCAACTAAGGCAAGGGATATCTGCGATCGATCGGTGTACATTCACTTAAGAGATTACCAAAAATGAATCAGTTTACTGACAAGAAACTTATCAAAACCAGCCGTTTGGTTTTAAGTGGAATAGTTTTATTAGGAATGCTTGGAATCGGTGGAGTCTTTTTACAAGGATTGATTGCCTCAGATCATGACGATGGTGAAACTGATACCAAAACTCGCAATCTTGGTCTTACCGATCTATACGTGTTTCGCGAATCCGACCAAAACCCTGCGGCTTCTTCCACCGATTTAGTATTTATCATGAATACAAACCCCAGATCGGTGGCTAGACAGCAGTATTACTTTAATCCCAACGCTCAGTATGAATTTAGAATTGGTCGAGTCGGAACTCAAGCTGACAATAATAAAACTCCAACAGGAGAAAGCGATATCACTTTACGGTTTGAGTTTAGCCCTCCTGATGCCAATCAAAAACAGAGCTATACTGTAACCGCAGTCCGTGATGGTCAAACTTTTGTCGCTAGAAATTTAATCACAACTCCAGTTGTAAATAATACTCCTACGGTCAATCAGGCTTCTTTAGGTGGATCGAGTATTAGCGTATTTGCAGGATTAAGAGAAGACCCATTCTTCTTTGATGTCGAGCAATATTTTCGCGTAAGAGCGGGCGCGTTAGGTATTGGACCTGTTGTGGGATTCCGCGATCCTAGTACCGCTATCGATTTTGCGAAAGGATATAACGTCAATGCGATCGCGATCAAAGTCCCGATTTCATTTTTAAGAGGCAGAACTAGAGCTACCACTTTTGATGTATGGAGTCGAATTTTTGCCAAGAATAGTAGCGGTAAGTTTGTTGCAGTAGAACGCATAGCCCGTCCAGCAATTAATGAAGGCTTAGTTGTAACTAATGATTTCTTAAATGCTCTAAATGGGGTAGGACCATTATTTGAGGCAAGAGCCTTAAAAGGAATTAACCCTGATGCGAGGATTGCCGCCCCGATTGTGGCAGAGGTTGTAAAAACATTAAAGGCATTTGGTAACAGTGATGAACGTGCTAATACCTTAGTTAAAGCTTTTTTACCTGATGTAATGCGGATTGATACTCTACGTCCTAGTGGCTACGGTACTTTTCTTAATGCTAACGGCTCTCCTGCTGCTGGTCGCTTGCTTAAAGATGATGCGATCGATATTACTTTGCAAGTTGTAACAAATAACCCCGCAGCTTCTGATAATGTTTCCTACAATGGCACGCCTGGAAACCCCTCCCAAGGACACAAAGCATTATCAACTACTTTCCCCTATTTGGCATTACCTAACTAAGCTCTATCTAAAATTTAATTTAAATCTAAATGTTAGCGAGGTGACTTAATTAAAGAGTTACTTCGCTTCTTTATTTACAAGTTGTATAAGTTCTCCTGTATGAGCATTCTCATTAAACAATGGATTGGTTATTCCCTATCGGTAATTGGAGCAGGGATAATTTTATCTGTAATCTTAAAAGTAGGTATAAATTATTATGCCGATCGAAATGCACCTTACCGCTATCCTTTTGTAACTGCACCCTCTGGGAAGGCGATCGCCGAATTACAAAATGAAATTAGTTTTCTCAGACAAAGAATTAAACTTGCTCCCAATGATGGGCTAGATCGAGCTAACCTGTCCCAAGCTTACTTAAAAATGGCAAGAGCTACGGGTAATGCTCAATGGTATTTATTAGCCGAACAATCTGCACAGCGATCGCTAAGTAATTTAGCTTTTAACAACTCA
>CAZLKI010000296.1:0-3808 GCA_964560035.1 uncultured Synechococcus sp. | reverse complement strand
TCATGGAAATCAATAGGTTTAGGCTGCACAGTCTGGATCGTAGCATGGGCAACTTCTGTATTACGAATGATCGCTATCCGATCAAACTCACTCAATGATTCATCGGCTGAAATAATACGATCGCCTTCTTGTAATAATGCAAACCCTCTACCAAGTGGGGATAAAGGATGTAGCGATCGCCCATGAGCTTCGAGGGCATCTAGTTTGGTTTTGGCAGTAACAATATTTCTGAGCATTAGCTTTTGTAAGCTAGAGTCAGCCTCATCTACTCGTTGACTGTAATCATGTAGGCGATCGCTAACTTTCTGAAATCCGTAGCTACTTTCTAATCGAGAAATCTTCTGGCTATAGGACTCTAAAACTGATTGGATACTATCTGTAAGCTTCTCTCCAACTGAATCGAGATAACCCAAAAGACTATATTTATCATTCTGGGTAACAAACTCGGCGGCGGCAGTTGGGGTAGCGACTCGTACATCTGCCACAAAATCAGCAATGGTAAAGTCTGTTTCATGTCCAACGGCTGAGATTGTAGGAATAGCAGAGTTGTAGATCGCCTCAGCGACAGGCAAAGTATTAAATGCCCATAGGTCTTCCAGAGAACCACCGCCCCGTCCTACAATCAGCACGGCATTATTAATACCAGCTAGTTCTTGATTTAGTTTGGCAATTCCCGAAGCAATCTCCTGAGAAGCATATTCACCTTGCACACTGGCGGGACAAAGATATATTTGGCAGTGAGGCGATCGCCTATTCAAAGTACTTAAAATATCCTGAATTGCTGCCCCCGTCGGTGAAGTGACGATGCCAATGTGTAGGGGAAGTGCAGGTAGCGATCGCTTTTGTTCAAAATATCCTCTTTCTGCTAAATCCTGTTTTAGTCTTTCAAATGCCAGATATAGCTCACCTTGACCCGCAGGAATTAGGCTTTGGCAATCTATTTGATACTTACCCCTAGTGGCATAAACCGTGAGCTTACCAGTAACGATTACCCGCATCCCATCACTGGGCATGAATGATATTTGCTTGCTACCCCAGAGGACACAATCAATCTGAGCCTCATCATCTTTGAGGGTGAAATACCGATGCCCAGAGGATGCTGCTTTATACCCTGAAATCTCACCAATTACTCTAACTTCGCCAATGCTTTTAAGCCTATTTGTAATCTGTTGGGTAAGGGCTGAGATCCTAATAGGAGATAACATTTTAAAATGGAAATTTTGGATCGCTAATATTATCAGTCAAATGTCAGCGCATTAATCCCCAGATGCTAGGATGACGATCGCAATTAGGCAGAGAAAATAGCAAATAATGTCAGACGAGCAACGCCGCCAGCTACAGCAGCAACTTTGGAATATTGCCGATACTTTACGGGGCAAGATGAATGCCGATGAGTTTCGCGATTATATCTTGGGCTTTATTTTTTATAAATATCTGTCGGAAAAAATTGAAAACTTGCAGATGAGATATTGGAGTCCGATGGGCTAAAGTTTGCAGAACTTGCGGAGTCCACTGCCGAAGGTGCGGAGATTATAAAGGCGATCCAAACTGCAACTCTAGAGGCGTTGGGTTATTTCTTGAAGCCATCGGAGCTTTTTAAGGCGATCGCCAATAAGGGCAAAAATCAGGATGACAGTAATAAGGCGATCGCTAAGAAAGGCAGAAACCAAGATGACAGCAATGATGAGAGCGAAAAGCATAATTTTATTCTCGATGACCTGACTAAAATCTTCAAAAACATCGAGCAAAGTACGCTGGGGACTGATAGTACCGATGATTTTAGTAATTTATTTGAAGATTTGGATCTGACTTCATCGAAGCTAGGGGCAACCGAAAAAGCCAAGAATGAATTGGTGGCTAAGATTTTGCTGCATTTGAATAAGATCGATTTTCGGTTGGCGGATACGACGGCGGATGTGTTGGGTGATGCCTACGAGTATTTGATCGGTGAGTTTGCCAGTGGTGCGGGGAAGAAGGCGGGTGAGTTTTATACGCCGCAAGCGGTTTCGACTTTATTGGCAAAATTGGTGACAAGTGAAAACAAAAATCTTAAAACAGTCTATGATCCGACTTGTGGCAGTGGTTCGCTGTTGTTGCGGGTGAAGCGTGAGGCGGAGTAGGTTGACAAAATCTACGGTCAGGAGATGAACCGCACGACCTATAACTTGGTGCGGATGAATATGATTTTGCATGATGTGCATTATGCCGATTTTGATATTCGGCTAGAGGATACGCTGGAGCATCCACAACATATAGATTTGCGCTTTGATGCGATCGTGGCGAATCCGCCTTTTTCAGCCCATTGGAGTGCGAGCCAGTTACTTATGAGTGACGATCGCTTTAGTGTCTATGGCAAGCTTGCGCCGAGCAGTAAGGCAGATCTGGCTTTTGTGCAGCATATGGTTTATCAGTTGGCAGATGATGGCTGTATGGCGGTGGTGTTGCCGCATGGGGTGCTATTTTGCGGGGCGGCGGAGGGGCATATTCGCCAATATTTGATCGAGTAGATGAATTATTTGGATGCGGTGATTGGTTTACCTGCGAATATTTTTTATGGTACGAGCATTCCGACTTGCGTGTTGGTGTTTAAGAAGTGTCGCCGCCATCCTGACGATATTTTGTTTATTGATGCGAGTCAGCATTTTGACAAGGTGAAGACTCAGAATGTATTGCGTCCTGAGCATATTGAGAAGATTGTCGCGGCTTATTTGGCGCGATCGCCTGAAGACAAATATAGTTATGTGGCGGGTATGGAGCAGATTCGGGGTAATGACTTTAATCTGAATATTCCGCGTTATGTAGATACATTTGAGGCGGAGGATGCGATCGATCTGGATGCGATCGCCCTACAACTGAAGCAGATCGACGAGCAAAGCAAAGTTACGGATGCTAAGATCGCCTCATTCTGTGATGAGTTGGGAATTGAACCACCTTTTTAAGAGGATATAAGGAGAATATTTATGCAAGTTGCGATCGCCCCAAAAAAGTCTTTATATGAGCGTGATTTCTATGAGTGGACTGAGGAGACTTTAGCCAAACTAAGGGCTAGGGATTTTAATAATCTAGATATCGAGAATTTAATAGAGGAGATTGAAGGTTTGGGAGCATCTCAAAAAAAGGAAGTCAGAAATCGGCTTAGGGTTTTGTTAGAGCATTTGCTGAAGCGGATGTATGTGGATGTGCCTGATTGCTTTAATGGCTGGGAGAATACGATCAGGACACAGAGAAATGAGATTGAAGAAGAATTTGTTGATATGCCTAGTCTAAAAAGGTTTTGGAATGAGTTTTTCGATCGCGCTTGGCAACGTGCCTTGTCGGATGTGCGCTTTGAATATTCAAAACAAGGCTATCAATTTCCTGATACATGGCAATTTAGCCGTGAACTTGATGCGATGTTAAATGTTAATTTTTGGGAGTAGATAAAATTATGCAAGTTGCGATCGAGTTACCCGATGAGTTGGGCAAACAGCTTTTAGAGTTGCCAAATATGCAAATGGTTGTACAAGAAGCGGTTAAAAAAATGTTGATAGAAGAGCAGAGACGACTAACAGCGCAAAATTTATTAGATGAACATCAGAAATTAGTACCATCAAATAACGGCAATAGTATTTCACCAATTACCAGATCGCTAGTTGGTGTATTAAAAGGCTCGAATGTTGATGTAGAGGACTATAAAAAGCATTTAGAGGAAAAGTATCTTTGAAAATTGTATTTGATACAAATATTGTCCTTGATGTTTTATTAGAACGTGAACCGTTTGCGGCTATCTCTATTAATTTATTTGATGCGGTTGAGAGGCAAGTTATTC
>CAZLKI010000295.1:0-3828 GCA_964560035.1 uncultured Synechococcus sp. | reverse complement strand
GTTAATATAGGCTGTAAAAGTTTGGTAATAATGTTGAGTTTCAAATAATGCTTTAGTAGTTAGGCGATCGCATTAATTTATTAAGTAAATTTACACTCAATGTTCCAAACTTAAATATGTTTAGAAATATCTTTAGCAATGTAAGCTAATATCTTTTATTAAGTCTAATTTATTAAGTCTAAGTTTAGTGATAATACAATGATTGGTGAAGATAGTAAGCCTCAAGAAATCCCTCAGGAAATTATAGAAGAGCTTCAAGACGATGAAGATATCGATCTAGAGTCTTTTGGATCTGAAATTACAGACGATCTCCTAGAAGCTCCAGAGCCAACCCCAACCAAAGAAAAAGCTAAGGTGGTTGAAGATCCTGGGCATATTTCTGAATTATTGGCGCAAATTGTCGCTCTTAATCAGCAAGGTGAAGAAAAAGACGGTCAGTACAAACGGTTATTTGCGGATTTTGATAACTTCCGCAAACGTACAGAGCGAGAGAAAGAAGAGGAAGAAACTAAGATTGGTGCCAAAATTTTGAAGAAGTTTTTGCCAGTTGTTGATGATTTTGAACGCGCTCAGTCGCAGATTAAACCAAAAACTGACGGTGAAACCACAATTCACAATAGCTATCAATCAGTTTACAAACAACTCGTAAAAAGTCTCAAAGAAGCAGGTGTAGTAAGAATGCGGGCATTGAATGAAATTTTCGATCCCAATTTTCATGAAGCGATCGCCCAAGAGCCGACTAACGAGTATGAAGAAGGAACTGTCATGGATGAACTTCGTCCGGGCTATCTTTTGGGAGAACGAATTTTACGTCATGCTCTAGTGAGAGTAGCATCGGCATCAGAAACTTCCGCAGCTAATAAAGAAGATTCTGACCTACCCGCAGAGAGTTGAGTTAATTTAAAGGATTTGATTTAGTTGGTATGATTGCGACCAAGAACGGGTAACTTAAGTTTTAAAAGGTTTTAACTGGATTGTTAATTTATGTCAAAAGTAATTGGGATCGACCTTGGAACCACAAATAGTTGCATTGCCGTTCTGGAAGGTGGAAAGCCTACAGTAATATCTAGCTCAGAGGGAGGTCGCACCACTCCCAGCATAATTGGCTTTATCAAAGACGGAACTGAGCGCATTGTGGGAGATGTTGCCAAGCGGCAGGCAGTTACTAATGCTCAAAATACAATTTTTAGTATCAAACGCTTTATTGGTAGAAGGTGGGATGAAACTGAGGTAGAACGGGAGCGAGTTTCATTTATTACAACCGTGGGTAGAGATGAAACCGTCAATGTCGTTATTGGCAAAAAAGAATATACACCCCAAGAAATTTCTGCTTTTATTTTGCAAAAGCTCAAACAAGATGCGGAAAACTATTTAGGTGAAAAAGTCACCCAAGCTGTGATTACGGTTCCCGCCTACTTTACTGATGCCCAACGCCAAGCGACCAAAGATGCAGGTAGAATTGCAGGGCTAGAGGTACTAAGAATTGTCAATGAACCAACGGCTGCTTCTCTAGCATACGGTTTAGACAAACAAGGACGAGAGCAAACTGTTTTAGTATTTGACCTCGGCGGCGGTACCTTTGATGTGTCGGTGTTGCAGTTAGGGGATGGATTTTTTGAGGTTAGAGCAACTTCGGGCAATAATCATTTAGGTGGCGATGATTTTGATGCTTGTATTACTGATTGGGTACTTAAAACTTTCCAAGAAGCTGAAGACCTAGACTTATCAGGCGATCGTGTAGCCATGCAACGGATTAGAGAAGCCTCAGAAAAAGCCAAGATCGAGCTTTCCAGTGCCCCTTTTACGGCAATTAGCCTCCCCTTTATTGCGAATACTGAATCAGGACCTAAAACTATCGATCTAGAACTAACGCGATCGCAATTTGACGAACTCACCTCCCATCTGGTCAAGCAAACCCTCGACCCCACAGCCCAAGCCTTAAAAGATGCTGGAATTGCCCCAAAGGAAATTAATAAAATTATTTTAGTGGGTGGCTCTACTCGAATTCCTGCCGTTCAAGAAGCTATTACTAAATTCTTTGATGGTAAAAAGCCCGATCAAAACGTCAATCCTGATGAGGCAGTGGCGATCGGGGCGGCAGTTCAGGCAGGAATTTTGGCAGGTGAAGTTAAAGATCTGTTGCTTTTGGATGTGATTCCGTTATCGATTGGCTTAGAAACCGTTGGTGAAGTTTTTACTAAAATCTTAGATCGCAACACCACAATTCCCAGCAGTAAGGGGCAGATTTTTTCTACGGCGGTTGACAATCAAGAGTCTGTAGAAATTCATGTCCTCCAAGGCGAACGAGCGATGGCTAGAGACAATAAAACTTTGGGCAAGTTTGAACTTGAGGGTATCCGTCCCGCACCTAGAGGCGTACCGCAAATCGAAGTTTCCTTTGATATAGATGCTAACGGTATTCTTAAAGTTGCAGCTAGAGATGTCGATACCAGTATCGAGCAAGGTATTAGCATTACCAATACAGGCGGGCTCAGTCCTAGCGAGATCGAACGGATGCGAATGGAAGCAGAAGTCTATGCTGATGAAGATTTGGCGCGGCGCGAATTGGCAAACTTCAAAAATCAAGGTAAAAACTTGATCCGCACGATGGAAGATATCCTGCGGGATCACGGTCCTAGTGTCATTACCGAGAGTTTACGAACTCCGACTCAAAAAAATATCGATAATCTAGTTTCTATTATTAACGAGTCAGATATTACCGTAGATGAAATTCAAAGCAAGATTAAGCCACTACAGCAGTCTTTGTATGATGTGACTCAGGCGATCGAGCGATATTCTCAAGTTGAAAGAGTTAAAGACAAGGATAAATTCTAATTAGTTTTGATTAATTTTTAATTATTAGTGGCAATCAAAATTTCGGGTGCTAATTCGATTAAGACGTTATCAGGGTTGGCAACTCGTCCCACTCCTAGTAAGGTCAGGGCTGCGGTTTTTAATATTTGGCAATGCAAAGTTAGGCAATCGCAATGGTTAGATATCTGTTCGGGATCGGGGGCAATGTCGGCTGAAGCTTTAGTGCGAGGAGCTAGTTTTGTAGTTGCAGTAGAAATATCAAGGGTAGCGTGTAAATTAATTCAGCAAAATCTGGAGAAAATCTGTAAGCCCGATCAAAGGTTTGAAATTCACTGTGGGGATATAGTTAAAGTTTTACCAAAGCTTAGTCCAAATCAGTTCGATCTAATTTATTTCGATCCACCCTATCAAAGCCAACTTTACGAACCAGTTTTAGAAGCGATCGCCATTTTAATGTCCCGAGACGCAATAATAGCGATAGAACACGCCCGCGATCGCCATTTAGGGGAAGTACCTAATCTCAAAGCGATCGATCAACGTATATATGGACAGACCTCGGTCAGTTTTTTTGCAAAGTTGTAAGCTAAGTTTTAATAGATATTATGATAATTGAATGGCTACGATTTCAAGTTGCTCCAGAATTACGTGAAGCATTTATTCAAAAGGATGAAGAAATCTGGACAGCAGGTATGAGAAAATTTGCAGGCTATTTAGGAAAAGAAGTTTGGATAGATTCCGAAAGTAATGATGTAATCGTAATGATTCGCTGGGAAAGTATTGAGAAATGGAAATCTATACCTAAAGCTGAGATCGATAACCTTGATAAACAGATGGGAAACTTAGCCTTACCAATTGTTGAAAGTCGGGCTTATCAGGTTAGAAGGTTTCAGCATTTTTAAATCTTTAATTTTATATCTAAGTTACTTTAACAATTTTCATTGAATCAGCGATAAAAAATCTTATCGGAAAATTGGGTTTAAAACCTCGTCCTTCAGGACAACTTTATATTCTGAT